>NZ_JASGCA010000006.1:0-257284 GCF_030449715.1 Bacillus sp. LB7 | reverse complement strand
CTTGTTTTCGCTGCCATGAATCTCAAAAAGCTGGCGAATTGGACTTGGAAAGGTCCTCATCGCCAGCTTTTTCGTCGAAAAAATAGAACAAAATGGACAAAAATAGGTCGGATCATAGAAATCCGACCTATTTTGTCAACGGTCTGAAAGGACAAAACCGCTTAAAGGTTTTGTCCTTTTTTTATCTGATTTTAAACATGGTCTTGACAAATACCGACAAAAAAATCAACCAGTTTTTACTATATTTAAGTTACATCAAAGTCAGACAAGGCATCCATAAGGAGGGGAGGACGGACAAATCCAGCCAATTTCATAAAAAGGGGGATGTTCATTTGAAAAGAAAGCTGAGAAAAAAGGCGTTTTCCATCATTTTAAGCAGTTTGTTAATCGGCTCGCTGTTCATGCCCGCCGTTTCAGATGCCGCGGCAAAGCCTGCGCTTACTTCTATGAAAGAACAAGCAGCTGCAGGGAAGGAAAAAATTTCGAAATCTCTCGTCAAACAGTTTAAAAAAGAAGATCAAGTCACATTTTTGATCAAACTGAAAGATCAAGTCGATACACCAAAAGTGGCCAAGCAGGCGGAAAAGAATGCGAAGATAAAGTCGTTGAGCGCGGCTAAAACAGAATATCAAAAGCGCTCGGCTGTTGTCTCCGCTTTAAGAGTCAAAGCGGATGAGACGCAAAGCGATTTGAAACGTTATTTGAAAAATCAGGAAAAACGAGGAAAAGTAAAAAAAATCCGATCCTATTATATTGTCAACGGCATGGCCGTCCATGCGACGAAAGAGGTCATGGAACAAGTAGCGGCTTTTCCGGAAGTAGAGAAAGTGCTCCCGAACGAAAAAAGGCAGCTGATCAAACAGGCTAAACAGTCTGTGAAAAAATCGGCCGCTAAGGATGAAAAAGAAATCGAATGGAATATCAATCGAGTCGACGCGCCAAAAGCATGGAAATTGGGATATGACGGAACGGGCACGGTTGTCGCGTCAATTGATACGGGCGCGCAGTGGGATCATCCGGCCTTAAAAGAAAAATACCGCGGATATGACCCGCAGCATCCCGATCAGCCTGATCACGAATTCAGCTGGTATGATGCGGTTTCTGGCGCTTCTGAACCTTTTGACGACCTGGAGCACGGCACGCATGTAACCGGGACGATGGTCGGCTCAGAGCCTGACGGCCAAAACCAAATCGGTGTGGCGCCGGGTGCAAAGTGGATTGCCGTGAAAGCTTTTTCAGATGAAGGCGGAACGGACGAAGACCTGATTGCGGCGGGTGAATGGATTTTGGCGCCGAAAGATAAAGATGGCAACCCGCACCCTGAAATGGCTCCGGATGTTGTCAATAACTCGTGGTCTGGGGGAGCCGGGATTGATGAGTTTTACAGGGATATCGTAAAAGCGTGGCGTGCTGCCGGCATCTTCCCTGAGTTCTCTGCGGGGAACGCTGATTTCTCCAATCCGGGAGGACCTGCTTCGATTGCCAATCCGGCAAACTACCCCGAAGCGTTCGCGACCGGAGCGACAGACATCGATAATCGCTTAGCCGATTTTTCACTTCAAGGTCCTTCCCCGTATGATGAGACCAAGCCTGAAATAACGGCACCTGGTGTCAACATTCGCTCTTCTGTGCCTGGAAGCGGCTATCAAGACGGCTGGGACGGCACTTCAATGGCAGGACCGCATGTCGCAGCCGCGGCCGCTCTTATCAAGCAGGCCGATTCGTCGATCACCGTTGATGAAATTGAAAAGATTTTGATGGAAACCGCAACACCGCTCACAGACAGCAAATTTACCGAATCGCCGAACAACGGATACGGCCACGGGCTCGTGAACGTGTTTGACGCGGTGTCCGCTGTCACAGACGGGTTGGGCAAAGCGGAAGGACAAGTCGGAAAAGAAGGCGAAGACAAAAATCCGCCAGTCTTAAACCATCAAGAGATCAACGGCATTTACGCAGGCTCGGAAACGCCTCTTACAGTTGATGTGGAAGACGATGTCAGCATCATATCGGTCAAATTGAGCTATAAAACCGATGATTCCGATTGGGTAACGATCGCTGCCAAACAAACTTCCGGCGACCATAAAAAAGGAACGTACGAGGCGGCTATATCCGTTTCTGAAGGGAAAGTCCTTTCCTACAAATGGATTGTCACCGATTTCGGAGGAAACAAAACGGAATCCAAAGTGTACGAAATCCCGATTTCTCCGGCTGTGACAACAGGGTATAAACAAGATTTCGAGAATGGCGCCAACGGCTGGATCACATCAGGCGTGAAGAATTCATGGGAGCGCGGTATTCCTCAGTCAGGCCCGAATGCCGCAGCATCGGGAAAAAACGTATTCGCAACAAATCTGACAGGGCCGTATGAAAGTTCGGCCAATATGAATCTTCTCATGCCTCCTGTCAGCGTTCCAAAAAATCAAAAGCTTTATCTCACATACAAATATTGGCATGATGTTGAAGAGGACTTTGATTACGGCTTCGTTTACGTACAGCCTGAAGGGAAAGATGAATGGATCCCGGTTGCTGAGTACAGCGGCAGGACGTCCGAATGGAAAGACGGACAGGTCGATTTGTCGGAATACGGGGGACAGACGATTAAGATCATGTTCAACCTTCAATCTGACGACAGTATTGAAGGTGACGGGCTGTATATCGATGATGTAGCGCTTGTGAAGGAAGTGAAGAGCTCTGGCACGAAAAAACGCCTGGGCGTTGAAAAACAGCCGGCCAAAATGAAGGATAAGAAAACGAAGAAACAAACGATTGATCCGAAAAAAGCAAAACCGGCAGAAGCCGTCCAAGAACATTCTGAGACGAAAAAAGCAGCTCCTGCGGTTCTTCCGGTGCGGGCTCAGGTCAGCGTGCTGGAGACGGGCAAATCGACATATTCCAACCAGGCAACAGGCGCATACAGCTTGGATCATGCACCTGGAACGTATACGCTGAAAGCAGAAGCGTACGGATATGAATCAAATGCGCAAACAGTAAAAATCGAGGCCGACAAGACGACGACGGCAGACTTTGTCTTAAAGGAACTGAAGAAAGGGACGCTCACCGGAACGATAAAAAACAAAAAAACGGGCGAACCCGTGCGACATGCAAAGCTGTATATCGTTGAAGATGCATCCGTAAAACCGGTTCAGACGGACGGCGACGGAAGCTATTCATTAACTTCCTATGAAGGCTCTTATACGGTAAAGGTCTCTGCAAACGGATATTACAGCAGCGAGTTTTCCGTTGATTTAAAAGGAGATGTCTCAAAAGATATCGAGCTCGATCCTTTCATCGGCTATCCGGGGGAAATAGGCTATGATGACGGAACCGGGGAAAACGCCTGGGCTTTCTATGAATCCGGCAACGGGCTGGCTGTTAAAATGACGCTCGAAAACGGGCAGGAAAAAGCCATGCTGAAAGGCGGCTTGTTCAAATTCTGGGATACAGAATTCCCTGATCCGGGCGGCACTGATTTTGCAGTCGAGGTCTACGATGCTTCGGGTGAAAAAGGCTCTCCGGGCAAAAAAATCGCCGGCCCGTTCAAGGCTGAAGCGCTCCGCACAGGCGAATGGACGACCGTCGATTTAGGTGATGAAGGCATCCTCGTCGGAAAAGACTTTTACCTCGTGTACGTCCAGACAGAGGAACTGGCCAACTCACCTGGACTTGCTACAGACGAAGACGGGGAATATTCAGGCCGCAACTGGCAGTATACGGACGGCTCATGGTCGAAAGCGCCATCAGACCAAGGCAACTTCATGATCCGCGCTTTGGTCGACTATGAATTGGCGGTGCCTGTGATCACGTCTCCTAAAGACGGATTCATCACCAACAAAAAGAACGCTGTCATCGAAGGGACATCGTCTCCGAACACGACCGTTCATCTCTTTAACGGAGATGAAGAAGCCGGAACGGCGAAAACGGCGGGAGACGGCACTTTCTCAAAAGAGATTCCGCTGAAAAAAGGTGAAAATGTGATCACCGCCAAATCGTCATCGGCTTCCGGAACGACGGATGCTTCAGAACCGGTCCGGATCGTCCTTGACCAGAAAAAGCCGAAGCTTACGATCGACACGCCGAAAAGCGGTTCAAAACTCAATAAAGAGACTGTCGCTGTGAATGGAACAGTATCAGACGACCACTTAAAATCTGTTCATGTAAACGGCAAAAAAGCGGCTGTTGACAATGGCGAATATTCTGCGAGGATTATGCTTGACAACGGCCAAAATGAAATCAAAGTAACGGCAGCGGATGCGGCAGGCAACAAAACGATCAAAAAAGTGAAGGTCGATGTCAACTTTGAAGCGCCGCAAATCACCGGCTTGAAACCGGCTGAAGACCTCGAGCTCAAAACGGGAGAAACCGTGAAAATCGAGTTTGAAAGCGCCGCTGATTTGGATGCTGTCTTTGTGATCAGAATGCCGCTTACCAATTTCAAAACAGCCGCCCAAAACGTAACGGAGCTGCCGATCAGAGAAGTCTCAAAAGGCAAGTATGAAGGATATTGGACCGCGACTTCAACCGCAAAAGCAAAAGGAGCGGAAATCGAGGTCATCGTCCGGGATGATTACGGCAATGAAACGAGACAAACGGCAAAAGGCAAACTGTACATCAATGAAAAGCTGAAATAAAGGTGAAAAGGCGCTGTCTTCAATGGCAGCGTTTTTTTTCGTTTTATGATCGACAAATTCAGTACGAAAACTTCAAAAAATGTACGATTTGCGCAACATTAATTGACAGACTTTACCTTTGGGCTTGATTTATACTTAGGAAAACACACTAAGGTCATCGAGCCCAAAGAAAGGGGAAGGATGTGGAAATCTATTTAGATGCGATATGGCTGTTAAACTTTTGTTTTGACTTGCTGCTTTTAATGATGACCGCATTTATTTTAAAGCGAAGGGTTAAAAAGCGGAGGCTGATCTTAGGGGCGCTTGTCGCGTCAAGCATCGTTCTGTTTATGTTTACACCTTTTTCGCCGTACGTCCTTCATCCTGCAGGCAAACTGTCGTTTTCGGTTGTGATCGTTTTTGTGACATTTGGTTTTAAGCGGTTCCGGTTTTTTTGGCAAAATTTGTTTTCTTTCTATTTTGCCACTTTCTTAATGGGAGGAGGGATTATTGGAGCGCATTCTTTGCTTGAAACGGATTCGATCATGGAAAACGGCGTCTTTATGACGAATTGGTCCGGTTTTGGAGACCCGGTCAGCTGGCTGTTTGTCGGTGCGGGTTTTCCGGCTGTATGGCTGTTTTCAAAAAAGCGTTTTGAAGATGCTGAAGCGAAGAAAATTCAATATGAAGAACGCGTCCGCCTAGAGGCCGGCATTGATGAACATACACTTCATTTCACTGGATTGATTGACTCCGGAAACCAGCTTTACGACCCGATCACAAAAACGCCCGTCATGATCGTCAATATTGAAAAATTGAAAGGTGTATTGGGAGAAGAAGCGAGTGTGATCATCAAGGAAATGAGCCCGCTTGATGCCGTTGGCAAACTTGATGAAACACTCCCGTATATCGGGCGGATCCGCCTGATTCCGTACCGCGGGGTCGGCCATCAGCATCAGTTTCTGCTCTGCCTAAAGCCGGATCATGTGCTCATTTTTTCGGAAAAGGAGGTGATTGAAGCGCCGAAATGCCTGATTGGCATCAGCACCTCACCGCTTTCCTCAGACGGCGAATTTGACGCCATCGTCCATCCGAAAATGCTGGCCGGAAACCCGGTCAAACACGTTTCTTAAACTCGCAGTCTGTTACATTATCATACTCCTGAAGACGTTTATTTAGAAGGGGGAGGAAGATGAAAAAACTAAAATTAAGGTTAACCTATCTGTGGTACAAACTTTTAATAAAACTGGGGCTGAAAAGCGACGAAATTTATTATATCGGTGGAAGCGAAGCGCTGCCCCCGCCATTGTCAAAAGATGAAGAGCAGGTGCTTCTCCATAAGCTGCCTGATGGTGATCAGGCGGCACGAGCGATTTTGATTGAACGAAATCTCAGGCTGGTCGTCTACATCGCGAGAAAATTTGAAAATACCGGCATCAATATCGAGGATTTAATCTCCATCGGCACGATCGGCCTTATCAAAGCGGTGAATACCTTTAATCCCGAGAAAAAAATCAAACTGGCTACATATGCTTCCAGATGCATTGAAAATGAAATTTTGATGTATTTAAGAAGAAACAATAAAATTCGCTCAGAGGTATCATTCGATGAACCGCTGAACATTGATTGGGACGGAAATGAACTGCTTCTCTCAGATGTGCTCGGAACAGAAAACGACATTATTACAAAAGATATCGAAGCAAACGTTGATAAGAAGCTGTTGAAAAAAGCGCTTGAACAGCTCAATGACAGAGAAAAACAGATCATGGAGCTTCGTTTCGGGCTTGTCGGAGGAGAAGAAAAAACGCAAAAAGACGTTGCCGATATGCTCGGCATCTCTCAGTCCTATATTTCCCGGCTTGAAAAAAGAATTATTAAAAGGCTGCGAAAAGAATTCAATAAAATGGTTTAATTTTTTATGAAATTTGAAGTGTTGACAGTCAAGGGTTTTTGACTCGATCTTCTTATTTTTGGAAATTAACGATGCATATTTTTCCCACCCGAGGAGATACTGAACTTTGTACAGCAGCTCCTGTAGGGAGGGAAAAAAGTGTCGAGAAATAAAGTTGAAATCTGCGGGGTTGATACATCAAAACTGCCCGTACTGAAGAACGAAGAGATGAGAAAGTTGTTCAAGCAAATGCAGGATGAAGGAGACACGACAGCAAGAGAAAAGCTTGTTAACGGTAATTTGCGCCTTGTCTTAAGCGTCATTCAAAGGTTTAACAACAGAGGAGAGTATGTTGATGACTTATTCCAAGTCGGCTGCATCGGACTAATGAAATCAATTGATAATTTTGATCTGAGCCACAATGTTAAGTTTTCAACATATGCTGTACCAATGATCATCGGAGAAATCCGCAGATATTTGCGCGATAACAACCCGATCCGCGTCTCACGGTCACTCAGGGATATCGCGTACAAGGCGCTGCAAGTGAGAGAACGGCTGATCAGTGAGACAAGCAGGGAGCCGACGGCTCAGGAGATCGCTAAAGAGCTTGAAGTGTCCCATGAAGAAATCGTTTTTGCGCTTGACGCCATTCAAGATCCTGTATCTTTGTTTGAGCCGATTTACAATGACGGAGGAGATCCGATTTATGTCATGGATCAAATCAGCGATGAGCGCAACAAGGATTCGCAATGGATCGAAGAGCTCGCCTTAAAAGAAGGCATGAGACGGCTGAACGAACGGGAAAAAATGATCCTCAGAAAACGCTTCTTCCAAGGCAAGACGCAAATGGAAGTCGCTGATGAGATCGGAATTTCCCAAGCCCAGGTCTCGAGGCTGGAAAAAGCCGCCATTAAACAAATGAATAAGAACATTCACTAAGCCGCAGTCAATCTGCGGCTTTTCACATGCTAAAAATGGAAAATCTCTCATTCACTTTGTTAAATAAATAAGCTATAATAAAAGAATTATATTTTAATTTATCAGAATATTTACATAAAAAAGGGGGATTTCGTATGGTTCTGCAGCTTGAGCGTGCTTCACTAAAACGAAACGGAGAGTGGATATTAAAGGATATTGATTGGACGGTGGAGAAGGGGGAGCACTGGGCGTTATACGGATTGAACGGGGCCGGTAAAACCGCTCTGTTGAACATGCTGTGCGCTTATTATTTTCCGACAACAGGAAAAGTTACCGTGTTAGGGCGCGAATTTGGAAAAACGGAGCTGAACGAAAAGCTTCGCCAAAAAATCGGCCTTGTGTCGGCGGCCCTGCAGCAGAAGCTGTATCCTGAAGACAGTGCATTTGAAATTGTTTTAAGCGGCGCTTTCGCTTCGATCGGCCTTTATGAATCGCCTTCACAGTCTGTCAGGGAGAAAGCGATCGCCCTCATGGAGGAATTCGGCTCCATCCGTTATGCGGACAGGAGATATGAAACGCTCTCTCAGGGAGAAAAGCAAAAAGTGCTGATCGCAAGGGCCTTGATGGCCGATCCAGAGCTGCTGATTCT
This sequence comes from Bacillus sp. LB7, assembly GCF_030449715.1. Classification (NCBI taxonomy): domain Bacteria; kingdom Bacillati; phylum Bacillota; class Bacilli; order Caryophanales; family Bacillaceae; genus Bacillus; species Bacillus sp. LB7. The sequence goes on along the minus strand of NZ_JASGCA010000006.1, from coordinate 249,216 downwards.
CGACGAGCCTGTAACCGGTCTTGATTTCATCGCGAGGGAGCAGGTGCTGGAGACGGTTGAACAAATTGCCAAAAAAGACAGTGCGCCGTCCATGCTTTATGTTACTCACCATGCAGAAGAAATTCTCCCCGCTTTCAGCCAAACGCTGCTGTTGAAAAAAGGTGAAGTGTTTGCCTTGGGGAAGACAAGAGAGATGATGTCCGGCGGGGTTTTGTCCGAATTTTTCGATATGCCCGTCCAGGCGGTATGGACGGACGGCAGACCGTATTTGTCCAAGAAAAAGCTTGCAAACCTCAACATTTAAAACAAATGATGTCTTTGGCAGCCTCCTTGTTTGGAGGCTTTTTTCAGCTTTCCTCATCTTAAAGAAGCTGGTAAGATAATAGAGAACGTCATGTTAATGAGGGGTTCATCATTATGATCATTCAATTCATTCGCTACAGATAATGAAAGGTATAGACAAACGCTTAAACCATCCACACCTTCGTCTTGAAAAAATGCCGAAGGAGCGGGTTTATTTGTCTATGCCTTTTTCATTGTTTAAATGTGAATGAATGAGGTGTAACAATGATGAATAAAAAATTAAAAAGAGCATCGCTCATGAAGAGGCATGAAACGTTGTTTCAGTGCCCGATATGCGCAGCGAACATGGCGGTCACCGATTTAAAAAGCCTGATCTGTGCAAACGGACATACGTTTGATATCGCAAGAGGAGGATATGTCAATGTCACGACGCATGCTCCTTCTGTTAAATATGATAAAGAATTATTTGAAGCGAGAAGAATGTTAGCAGCCGCCGGCTTTTTTGAACCGCTTAGCGGCGCGTTGACAGACCGTCTCGAACAAGCAGGCCTCCCGTTTTGCAACTTTGTCAGCATCCTTGATGCCGGCTGCGGGGAAGGTTCGCATTTGGCGCGAATCGCTGAAATGCTTCATGCGCGTTCCGGAACGCCTGTCCTTAGTGTCGGGCTGGATTTGGCGAAAGCCGGGATTGTGTCGGCGGCTAAGCAAGAAAGAGAGGCGATCTGGTGTGTCGCCGATCTGGCTGCCGCGCCGTTTCGGAATCGTTCATTCGACGCGATCCTCAATATATTGTCGCCTTCTAATTACGCGGAATTCGAGCGGCTGTTATCGGATGACGGCATCGTTTTGAAAGTGATTCCGAAAAGCGGCTATCTGAAAGAACTGCGGGGATTTTTGTACAACGGCTCGGACAAACAAGCCTATACGAGCGAGGATTCGGCTGAGCGGTTCTCGTCCTATTTCGATCTGATCGGCAGAACGGAGATCGCCTACAGCAAACGTTTAGACCAAAGTCTCCTCGCGCCGCTCATCAAGATGACGCCATTATCATGGCGCGCGGAAAAGGAGCGGATCAATGCCTTTTTAAAGAAAGAATCCGCTGTGACGACCGTCCATCTCGATATTTTAACCGGCAGGAAAAAAACGAAATAAACCACCGAAAAGGCAGTCTAAATAAAGGACTGCCTTTCATATAATCTTAAAAGGAGATTTGATCAGAGGAGGCGTGCGGTGGATATGATGAACATTTCTGATTTCCAGATAAAAGATGTCGTTAACGTATCAAACGGGAAAAGGCTCGGCAGCATCGGCGATATCGATATTAATGTAACGACAGGCAAAATCCAGGCGATTGTCATCGGTGGAACGGGGAAAGTTTTCGGATTTTTCGGAAAAGAAGAGGAAATCGTCATCCCGTGGCGAAATATTGTTAAAATTGGAGAAGATGTGATTCTTGTGCGTTTAAGCTGATCAAGCATATGAGATGATGCCTGATCAACCGGCGGGCCCTTATCCGCCTGCTTTTTTCAACATTATTGTGTACCGGTTAGACCGTCTGCAAAAACGGCGATAAATGTTGCAAACAATACATTTCGTTTAGTTTTTTGAAACGAAACTAAACGAATGCATCAAGATGTGTTAAAATAGGAGCGATATGATGAAAGACTACGATGTTTGTCGAAAGGCTGATCACCATGAATACATATAACCCCTTTCGTCTTGATGCTCCGTCAATGCTTTTGATTGAGGAATGGAATCAGACGGCGGAAACCGGCGGAGCCGTCACAGCCGGATTTACGACAAAAAACGGCGGAGAAAGCGAACCGCCTTTTCACTCATTGAATACAGGGCTGCACGTTCAGGATCATGAACAGCATGTCATCAATAACAGAAAACAGATTGCCGACATCTTAAAAACCGATCTGCACGACTGGGTATTTGCCGATCAGACGCATGAAGACCGGATTCAAAAAGTGATGGATGGCGATCGCGCCAGCGGCGCTTTCCGATACGATACGGCGCTGAAGGCTACGGACGGACTTTATACAGACAGGCCAAACCTGTTTTTGGCGCTTTGCTTTGCCGACTGCGTTCCCGTTTATTTTTACGATCCGGTCCGCTCGCTGGCCGGAATCGCTCACGCGGGCTGGAAAGGCACCGCGCTCGGGATTGCAGCCAGCATGGTCGACACGTGGGTCAGCCGGGAAGGATCAAATCCCGCAGACATCCACGCCGTGATCGGGCCTGCGATCGGCGCGTGCTGCTACACTGTCGACGATCATGTAATAGACAAAATCAGAAATCTTCCTCTTCAGCAAGAAGACAAAGCCTTTTTGACGATAAAAGAAGGGGAGTACCGTCTCGAATTAAAAGAAGTGAACAGGCAGCTGCTTGTACACGCCGGAATTCCAAACAGCCAGATTAAGGTGAGTTCCCTTTGTACAAGCTGCGAGCATTCACTGTTTTTCTCCCATCGGAGAGACCGGGGAAAAACCGGACGGATGATGTCCTTCATCGGATTAAAGGAGGTATAGCTTCAGGTGGATGTAAAAAGCAATTTACGACATATAAATGACAGGATCAACGAAGCGTGTATCAAAGCGGGAAGAACGCCCGACGAAATATCCGTCATCGCTGTCACGAAATATGTTTCCCCGGAACGGGCGCAGGCAGCGCTTGATGCAGGAATCAGACATTTGGGAGAAAACCGCGATACCGGGCTGCTTCATAAGCTCGACGCTTTGAAAGACAGCGAACCGGTATGGCATTTTATCGGAACCCTGCAGACGAGAAAGGTAAAAGCAATTATCGATCATGTCTCATATATCCATTCTTTAGACAGGCTTTCATTGGCCGACGAGATTCAGAAGAGGGCAAAAAAACCGATTGACTGTTTTGTTCAGGTCAACACATCCCTTGAATCTTCAAAACACGGCATGGCAAAAGAAGAGGTTCTTCCTTTTGTGAAAAAATTGTCTGCATATGAAAACATCCGGATTGCGGGATTAATGACGATGGCTCCTTTTACGGATGACGAGACGGCAATCAGAAGCTGTTTTCGCTTGCTGAGAGAGCTGCGCGACGAGGTTCGCGGGCTCGGTCAATGGAACGCCCCGTGCAGCGAGCTTTCGATGGGGATGTCTAACGACTATACGATCGCAGTCGAGGAAGGCGCGACATTCGTCAGAATCGGATCTTCCTTAGTCGGAAATGAAACTGGAGGTGGACAATCATGAGTTTGAAAAACAAATTTAAAAACTTTTTTTCCTTGGATGATGAGGAATACGAGTACGAGTACATTGAAACAGACAGGGAGGAAATCCCTGAAGAGCATGAATCGAAAGACAGAACCGCCTACCAGTCTAAAGCGGCTGGGAAGCAGAATGTCGTAAGTTTGCAAAGCGTTCAGAAATCTTCTAAAGTAGTGTTAAGTGAGCCTCGGGTGTACGCGGAAGCCCAGGAAATCGCAGACCATATCAAAAACCGCCGCGCCGTCGTCGTGAACCTGCAGCGCATTCAGCACGATCAGGCGAAAAGAATCGTTGATTTCTTGAGCGGAACTGTATATGCTCTCGGCGGCGATATTCAGCGGATCGGAGCGGACATCTTTTTATGCACGCCTGAAAACGTTGATGTCTCCGGCACGATTTCCGAGCTCATAGAAGAAGAACATCAGAGGTGGTAAATCACAGATGATCCTATTTTATATTTATAGAGTTTTAAGTATTCTTCTAACCGTTTATTCGTTTGCGCTCATTATTTACATTTTTATGTCTTGGGTGCCTAATGCTAGGGAGTCTTCATTCGGACGGGTGCTTGCTTCACTTTGCGAGCCTTATCTCGAACCGTTCAGAAGGATCATTCCTCCGCTCGGGATGATTGATATTTCTCCGATTGTGGCGATTTTCATCCTGCGGTTCGCAGATGCAGGGCTTCTTGCGGTTTTCAGAATGCTCGGCGCTTTTTAAAGACATTATGCCGATCTCCCGTAACACTTACCGGCGACAGCGGCGCCGTGGTTCAGGAGCGTGCCTTCAATCTTTGCGGGCCGAGTATCGGGCTTGGCTGTAGGCCAGGCCTCTTTACATAGAAAGGAAAGACAATGAGCGATATTTACCAGCACTTCAGAAAAGACGAAGAGCCGTTTATCGACCAGGCTCTTGAGTGGAAAAGAATTGTGGCGGAACAGTACCGGATGAAGCTGACCGATTTTTTGGACCCGCGGGAACAGGTGATCCTGCAATCTGTCATCGGTCAGTCGGACGACGTGAGACTTGAATTTTTCGGGGGCTTTCCTCAAGCAGAACGAAAGAGGGCTGTGCTGTTCCCTGAATATGCCGAGCCGTCTGCCGAAGATTTTCAGCTTCAGGGCTGGGAAGTCATCTATCCGCAAAAATTCGCCTCCATCGAGCATCGCGAGCTTCTCGGCTCATTGATGGGCATCGGATTGAGGCGCCAAAAGTTCGGCGACCTGATCTTTTCGGACGGGACATGGCAGTTTATCTGTTCGGAAGAAGTCGCTGATTTTGTTTTCACCCAGCTGACACAAATCGGCAAGGTGAAAGTTTCCCTTGAAAAAATTCCGCTTTCAAAGCTTAAAGTACCGGAGCAGGATGTCGAAATAAGGGATGATACGGTTTCATCTTTGAGGCTTGATGCGATTTGCTCGGCAATGAGCAGACAATCCCGGCAAAAAGCACAGGTTCTCGTGAAAAACGGCCTCGTGAAAGTGAACTGGAAAGTCATCGAAGACCCTTCATATGCACTGGCGGAAGGGGATATGGTTTCGATCCGGGGATTTGGCCGCTTCAGGATGAAAAACATTGACGGCAAAACGAAGAAGGGCAAATGGAGATTGACGTTTGAAAAACAAAAATGACGCGTTTTAACAGTTTTTTCTCCGCCCGGTCGAATTTTGCTTTATAATGTTGACTAGGACAAGTGTACATAAAGAAAAATAATGGAGGTGGGCAGCATGCCTTTGACGCCAAATGACATTCATAATAAAACATTTACAAAAGCGTTCCGCGGCTATGACGAAGATGAAGTGAACGAGTTCCTGGCCCAGGTGAGAAAGGATTATGAGATCATTCTGCGCAAAAAAAATGAGCTTGAATCAAAGGTGAACGAGCTTGACGAGCGTCTCGGCCATTTTTCGACGATCGAAGAGACGTTGAATAAATCGATCCTTGTCGCACAGGAAGCAGCAGAAGACGTAAAGCGCAATTCCGAGAAAGAAGCGAAGCTCATCATCCGTGAAGCTGAGAAAAACGCTGACCGGATCATTAATGAGTCTCTTTCAAAATCGAGAAAGATCGCGATGGAAATCGAAGAGCTGAAAAAGCAGTCAAAAGTGTTCAGAACCCGTTTCCAAATGCTGATCGAAGCGCAGCTTGACCTGTTGAAAAACGACGACTGGGATCATTTGCTTGAATACGAAGTAGACGCCGTTATGGATGAAAAAGAATAGAATTTCGTTTGCGTTCTTGACATATCGTCATCCGTTCGCATATAATACGTTCATAAATTGAGTGAAAAACGTTTGAGAGGGACAGACATTGATTTCTGAGAACAATAAAAGCGACCCGGGGGCGGTGTAAGCCCGGGATTGTTGGAATCGTTGTGAATCAGCCCTCAAGTTTCCTTTCTGAACCGTCCAGTAGGAAAGGACGTCCCATCACGTTACGATGTTTGAGCGGATAGGCCGAATCGGCTTGTCTAAAAGGGTGGTACCGCGAGATCAAAGCCTTCTCGTCCCTTATGGGATGAAAAGGCTTTTTTTGTTTTAGAAAAGATGTTTTGGAGGAATGGTAATGGATTATAAAGACACGCTCTTAATGCCGAAAACAGATTTTCCGATGAGAGGAAACCTGCCGAACCGTGAACCTGAAATCCAGGGGAAATGGGAAGATATGGACATTTACAGCCTCGTTCAGAAGCGAACCGAAGGCCGGCCGATGTTCGTGCTTCATGACGGACCTCCGTATGCGAACGGCGATATTCATATGGGCCATGCGCTCAACAAAGTACTGAAGGACTTCATCGTCCGTTCGAGATCGATGAGCGGCTATCATGCACCGTACGTTCCGGGCTGGGATACACACGGCCTGCCGATTGAAACAGCGCTCACGAAAAACAAAAAAGTGAAGCGCAAAGAAATGACGGTAGCCGAATTCCGCAAGCTTTGCGAAGAATATGCATGGCAGCAAATCGAAGGCCAAAAAACGCAATTTAAGCGGCTCGGTGTCAGAGGAGATTGGGAAAACCCATACGTGACGCTTAAGCCGGAGTTTGAAGCACAGCAAATTAAAGTATTCGGCGAAATGGCGAAAAAAGGCTATATTTACAAAGGGAAGAAGCCGGTTTACTGGTCCCCTTCAAGCGAATCCGCTCTGGCTGAAGCTGAAATCGAATACCATGATAAACGCTCGCCGTCTATCTATGTTGCATTCGATGTGAAAGATGGAAAAGGTGTATTAACAAACGGCGAAAAAATCGTCATCTGGACGACAACGCCGTGGACGATCCCGGCCAACCTCGGCATCGCCGTACACCCTGAATTAGAATACAGCGTTGTTGCTGCCGGAGGCGCGCGCTATGTGATGGCAAGCGCATTGATTGAAAGCGTGGCAAAAGCGATCGGCTTTGAAGATCATGAAGTCGTTCAAACCGTTAAAGGAAAAGACCTGGAGCATATCGTCGCGGTTCATCCTTTATACGGCAGAGATTCGCTTGTCATGCTCGGTGAACACGTAACAACAGATGCCGGTACAGGCTGCGTCCATACCGCTCCGGGACACGGGGAAGACGACTTTATCATCGGTCAGAAATACGGACTTGACGTGCTTTGCCCGGTTGATGAAAAAGGACATATGACGAGCGAAGCCCCTGGTTTTGAAGGACTGTTTTACGATCAGGCCAACAAGCCGATTACAGAACAGCTCGAAGAAAAAGGCGCTTTGCTGAAGCTCGATTTCATCACCCACTCCTATCCGCACGACTGGAGAACGAAAAAACCGACCATTTTCCGTGCGACCTCCCAATGGTTCGCTTCTATCAAAGACTTTAGAGACGAGCTTCTTGACGCGGTGAAAGAAACAAAATGGGTGCCTGAATGGGGCGAAACGCGCCTCTACAATATGATCCGCGACCGCGGCGACTGGTGTATCTCAAGACAGCGCGCATGGGGCGTGCCGATTCCGGTATTTTATGCCGAAAACGGGGAGCCGATCATCACGGATGAAACGATCGACCACGTTTCTGAACTATTCAGGGAGCACGGTTCGAACATTTGGTTTGAAAAAGATGCGAATGAACTGCTTCCGGAAGGCTTTACTCACCCGGGAAGTCCGAACGGCAAGTTCACAAAAGAACAGGACATCATGGATGTCTGGTTTGATTCAGGTTCGTCACATCAGGCCGTACTGGAAGAGCGCGATGATCTTGTAAGACCTGCAGACTTGTATCTGGAAGGATCTGACCAATACCGCGGCTGGTTTAACTCATCGATTTCGACAGCCGTTGCCGTAACGGGTAAAGCACCTTATAAAGGTGTGCTGTCACACGGTTTTGCCCTTGACGGAGAAGGCCGCAAAATGAGCAAATCGCTCGGCAATGTCGTTGTTCCGGCAAAAATCATGAATCAGTTTGGGGCCGATATTTTAAGGCTGTGGGTCGCGTCTGTCGACTATCAAGCAGATGTCCGCGTATCTGACGCGATCTTAAAGCAAGTCGCAGAAGTGTACCGGAAGATCCGCAACACGTTCCGTTTCCTTCACGGAAACATTGCTGATTTTGACCCGGCGAAAGATGCAATCGCTGTGGAAGAACTTCGCGAAGTTGATCAGTACATTTTGATCAAGCTGAACAGCCTTATTGAAAAAGTCAAAAAAGCATATGAAGAATACGATTTTGCGGTCATTTACCATGCTGTCCACAACTTCTGTGCGATCGAGCTCAGCTCATTCTATATGGATTTTGCCAAAGACGTCGTTTATATTGAACACGCCGATCATAAAGACCGCCGCAGCATGCAGACCGTTTTTTACGAAACGCTGCTCGGGCTTGTCAAGCTGATTGCGCCGATCCTGCCGCATACTGCGGACGAAATGTGGAGCCACTTCACATTCGTATCGGAAAAAAGCGTGCAGCTTACCGATATGCCGGAAACAAGAGACATTCCGAATGCAAAAGAGACGGAAGCGAAGTTCGACAGCTTCATGAAGCTTCGCGACGATGTTCTTAAAGCGCTTGAAACAGCGCGTAATGAAAAGATCATCGGAAAATCTTCGGTTGCGAGCTTGACGCTGTATCCGAATGAAGAAGCAAAAGCGCTGCTTTCTTCGATCAAGGAAGACGTCAAACAGCTGTTCATCGTGTCAGAGCTTGCTATCGGCGGAACGGAAGCCGAAGCGCCTGAAGATGCGCAGACGTTTGACACAGGAAAAATCGTCGTTGCTCAGGCAGAAGGCGAGACATGTGAGCGATGCCGCATGGTTTCCAAAGAAATCGGCCAGGATGCCGATCATCCGGAACTTTGCCCTCGCTGTGCCGGAATTGTGAAGACGTATTATCAAAATTAACCACGAAGCGGTTCGGAGTTTTTCCGAACCGCTTTTAGTATGCCGCCAAACCCTATCAGGCCTGCTAAGTAAGTGTTCGCGGATATCAAAAGGATCGGCAGCTAACCGCCAGGCGTCCTGGCTGAACGCTGCCGTCATCATATCCTGCAGAAAGGATGCCATTGCTGACATCGTTTTGTACGTCAGGAAAAATCTTTTGGGCTTGGATACCGGCTTTGTCGGTAACACTAAGGTCACAAACGATAAGAGCAGGAGTTGATGTAGGCGTGAACGATCAGCTGGCGGCAATTCATACCGAACTTCTTCAAATGAAGGAAGAACTGGAAGCAAGGCTTTTTGAATACTCCTTTTTTCAGCAGGATTCTCAAGGCATCAATTCGTATCAGCAGGCAACACTTATGTATCATGTCAAAGAAGAGCTTCAGGACGTGCTTTTGGCTCTTTCGAAAATCGAAAACGGAACATACGGTATTTGCGAAGAAACGAATCAGGCAATTCCGCTGGAAAAAATGGCTATTCTGCCGACCGCGCGCACTGCGAACGATTTTTTATATCATGCCCAGTTTGAAAAAAAGACGCTTCCTATTTGGGCTGAGACGGATGAGACGTTCAACCGGGCGCTCTATTCATAACATTCTGTAAGAGGGGAGGGCTTTTGCCCTCTTTCAGGATGTCAATGAATATTCCTTTACTCCTTTTCTTTTTCTTGTTAAAATGCTTAAATGAAGAGAAACAGAAACTGGAGGAACGGTTTGTGCCTTATTACATAATTGCACTGCTTATTATCGGTATCGATCAATTTACAAAATGGCTGGTCGTCGGCAAAATGGAGTACGGTGAAAGCATTCCCGTCATCGACGGTTTCTTTCAAATTACGTCGCACAGGAATACAGGCGCGGCATGGGGCATTTTGGCCGGACAGATGTGGTTTTTTTACATCATTACCACGGCGGTTATCATTGGCATTGTTTACTACATTCAAAAACATGCCAAAGGACAAATCCTGCTCGGAACCGCTCTCGGATTGATGCTTGGCGGTGCTGTCGGCAATTTTATCGACCGCGTGTTCAGGCAAGAAGTTGTCGATTTTATACACGTGACGATCGTCAATTATCATTATCCGATTTTCAACATTGCCGATTCATCTTTATGCGTCGGTGTCCTGCTCTTATTTATACAAATGCTGTTAGACGGAAAGAAGAAGAAGGAGCTGTAACATGGAGCATTTTGATATGACCGTTCATGAAGAACATAAAGGTGAACGGATTGACAAGTACTTGACCGCAGTTGAAGCGGATTGGTCGCGGACTCAGGTGCAGCAGTGGATTAAAGAAGACCGCGTGCTGGTGAACGGAAATGCGGTCAAAGCCAATTATAAAGTTCAGGAAGGGGATGCGGTGTCAGTCCATGTTCCCGAACCGGAACCGCTGGATGTCACGGCTGAACCGATGGATCTTGATATTTATTACGAGGATCAGGACGTCCTGGTCGTCAACAAGCCGCGCGGAATGGTCGTTCATCCGGCACCCGGCCATCTGACGGGGACGCTTGTTAACGGTTTGATGGCGCATTGTGACGATCTGTCAGGCATCAACGGCGTGATGAGGCCGGGCATCGTCCACCGGATTGACAAGGACACTTCAGGCCTGTTGATGGTTGCCAAAAACGATATGGCGCATGAATCGCTCGTTAATCAGCTTGTCAACAAAACGGTGACGAGAAAATACACCGCGCTTGTCCACGGCGTCATCTCACATGACCACGGGACGATCGACGCGCCGATCGGCAGGGATAAAAAAGACAGGCAGAGTATGACGGTCACAAGGGAAAATGGAAAGCATGCCGTCACTCATTTTGAAGTGATCGAACGGTTCGACGATTTCACTGTTGTTGAATGCCAGCTTGAAACGGGGCGAACCCATCAAATTCGCGTGCATATGAAATATATCGGTTTTCCTCTGGCTGGAGATCCGAAATACGGCCCGAAAAAGACGGTCGATTTCAACGGCCAGGTGCTGCATGCGGGCGTATTGGGATTTGACCATCCGCGTACGGGAGAATATGTTGAATTTGAGGCGCCTCTGCCTGACGATATGAAAAATCTCCTCGACAAAATTCGAAATAAACGTTGACAGACGTTTTCTTTTTTGAAATAATAAATGCAGTTAAATCAGATTCTTTAACACAGTCCAGAGAGGCTGAGAAGGATACCGGACAAGCGAATCAATGAATTCGTTTAAAGACCCCCTCTCTGCCTTTATGCAGAAGGGGTTTTTGTTTTATCCTTTAAAAGATGCGGGGTGCTGGCCATGCAAGAACAAGAAAAGGCTGTTGTGCTTGACGAACAGGCGATCAGAAGGGCGCTGACAAGAATCGCCCACGAAATGATTGAACGAAACAAAGGAATGAACAACTGTATCCTAGTCGGAATCAAAACGAGAGGCATTTATCTGGCCAAACGGCTTGCCGAACGGATTGAGCAAATCGAAGGAAACAAAGTCACCGTAGGAGAGCTTGACATCACCCTTTACAGGGATGATCTCTCCAAAAAAACGTCCAATGAAGAGCCTCTTGTCAAAGGAGCGGACATTCCGGCGAACATCACCGATCAAAAGGTGATCGTCGTCGATGACGTGCTTTACACGGGACGGACGGTCAGAGCGGCCATGGATGCGCTCGTCGATGTCGGGCGGCCTTCATCTATCCAGCTCGCGGTGCTTGTCGACCGCGGCCACAGAGAGCTGCCGATCAGAGCAGATTATATCGGGAAAAACATTCCGACATCGAAAACCGAAAAGGTCATGGTTCAATTGGAAGAAGTTGACGGACGCGACCTTGCGGCGATTTATAAAAAGTGAATGACAATCCTTTTTTAAATGCATTCCAGTGAGTTTGCAAAGAGGGATAGAACGAAAGGTAGCCGCCTCATCATGCGGCGGATCTTTGTCTGCCTCTTTGCGCAATTTAAGCAAAGAGGCTTTTTTAATGGGCGCAATCTTTTCAGGATATGAAGACATCATAGACAGTGAGTCAACCATCAGGAGGAAAAAATATGAGTCAGAAAAAAGTGAACCTCGGTGTCAGAGAAGTACCAAAACCTTTGAATTGGATAACTTTCAGCCTGCAGCATCTGTTTGCCATGTTCGGGGCGACGATCCTCGTGCCAAAGCTTGTAGGCTTAAGCCCGGGCGTAGCCCTTATTACGAGCGGGCTAGGGACGCTTGCGTATCTCTTGATTACAAAAGGACAGATCCCGGCATACTTAGGTTCATCCTTTGCATTTATTGCACCGATTATCGCGGCAAAAGCCGCCGGAGGCCCTGGTGCGGCCATGATCGGCGCATTTATGGCAGGCATCGCCTACGGGCTGATCGCCCTGCTCATCCAGCAGCTTGGAACGGACTGGCTGATGAGGCTCCTGCCGCCTGTTGTCGTCGGTCCGGTCATTATCGTCATCGGACTCGGACTGGCAAGCACGGCTGTCAATATGGCCATGTATGAAGATTCTGGAGCAAAAGAGCTCGTCTACAGCGCCAAACATTTTGGCGTCGCAGGATTCACACTCGCGCTCACCATAATCTGCGCGATTTTCTTAAGAGGGTTTTTCAGCCTGATTCCGGTCTTGATCGGTATTATCGGCGGGTACTTGTTCGCCCTGACCCAAGGCATCGTCGACTTCCAGATGGTACTTGACGCAAAATGGTTTGCTGTTCCTGATTTCGTCATTCCGTTTGTCGACTATACGCCGAGCGCGGCGGCTGTCGGAATCGGAATCGCCATGGTGCCCGTTGCTTTCGTGACCATGTCAGAACATATCGGCCACCAAATGGTATTAAGCAAAGTCGTCGGTCAGGATTTCATTAAGAAGCCCGGGCTTCACCGCTCGATTTTCGGCGACAGCGTCGCAACGATGCTGGCATCATGCATCGGCGGACCGCCGACAACGACTTACGGAGAAAACATCGGCGTACTCGCCATCACAAGAGTATTCAGCGTATTTGTCATCGGCGGAGCGGCTGTCATTGCACTGTGCTTCGGGTTTATCGGCAAAATTTCGGCCCTGATCAGTTCTGTCCCTTCTGCAGTCATGGGAGGCGTTTCCTTCCTGCTGTTCGGTATCATCGCATCAAGCGGACTGCGCATGCTGATCGATAACAAAATTGACTTGGAAAACAAGCGAAACCTGATCATCTCATCCGTCATTCTCGTCATCGGAGTGGGCGGCGCATTTATCAAAATCTCAGGGTTCGAGCTGTCAAGCATGGCGCTTGCGGCGATCGTCGGAGTGATTTTAAACCTTGTCCTGCCTGAATCAAAGGGAGATCAGGACGGGATTGAAATAGAAGAGCATATTTAAAAACCTTTTAAATGAAGTCCAGAGAGGCTTGAAAGGGTTGCGGAGAGAGAAGTGCTAAAAAGCGCATTCTCTGATTCACTGTACCCCAAGCCGTTATAGCTTGGGGTTTTTTTACGGGAAATTAAAGCCTGAGGGGGAGAAAAAATGAAACACTTGACCGCAATGAATGAGCTTAGTCTTGAGGATATTCACGAGCTGATTGAAGAGGCGAGAGAGCTGAAAAAAGGCAAGTCCGATTCCGTCCTCTCCGGAAAGTTTGCTGCCAATCTGTTTTTTGAACCGAGCACAAGAACGCGCTTCAGCTTCGAAGTGGCTGAAAAGAAACTCGGCATGAATGTGTTGAACCTGGACGGTGTTTCAACAAGCGTACAAAAAGGAGAATCGTTGTACGATACCGTCAAGACACTCGAATCCATCGGCGCTGATGTATGTGTGATCAGACACTCTCAAGATCATTATTATGATGAACTCATCGGACACGTCGGCATTCCGGTGATCAATGCCGGAGACGGCTGCGGTCAGCATCCCACTCAATCTTTGCTCGACTTGCTGACGATTCACGAGGAATGGGGCAGATTTGCCGGATTGACGGTATCCATACACGGAGATATCAAACACAGCAGAGTGGCAAGATCGAATGCTGAAGTGCTGACAAGACTCGGAGCAAAGGTTCTTTTCTCAGGTCCAGCCGAATGGCGGGATGAAGACAATCCCTATGGGACATATGTGTCGCCTGACGAAGCGGTCGCAAATTCGGATGTCGTGATGCTTCTCCGGATTCAGCACGAACGTCATGAGAAAAAGGCGGCAGAACGCGATTATCTTGAAACTTTCGGACTGTCGCTGAAGCGGGCGGAGCTCCTGAAAAAAGACGCGGTCATCATGCACCCTGCGCCTGTCAACAGAGGTGTCGAGATTGACAGTGCGCTTGTCGAATCCGCTCAGTCGAGGATTTTCAAACAAATGGAAAACGGTGTATATATCAGAATGGCGGTTTTAAAAAGAGCGCTTCTAAACGGCGAAAACAAAAAAAGGGGAGATCAGGCTTATGTCTTATTTAATTAAAAACGGCTTCATACTCGACGAAAAAGGCGAAAAAGTACAACGCGATATCAGGATTGAAGGCGATTCAATCAGCGAAATCGGAAACCTTGAGGCCGCTTTGGGAGAAACGGTCATCGATGCCGATGGACTTTTCGTCTCACCAGGGCTTGTTGACCTTCATGTTCACTTCAGAGAGCCGGGCGGCGAGAAGAAAGAAACGATCGAAACAGGTGCAAAAGCCGCAGCGAGAGGCGGGTTTACAACTGTCGCCGCAATGCCGAATACGCGGCCTGTCCCCGATACGAAAGAGCAGATGGAGTGGCTCGTCAACCGCATTGACGAAACGGCATCTGTCAGAGTGCTGCCGTATGCTTCCATCACCATCAGACAAACAGGTCAGGAAATGACCGACTTCGAAGGGCTGACAGACGCAGGTGCGTTCGCGTTTACAGATGACGGCGTCGGCGTTCAAACGGCGGGGATGATGTATGAAGCGATGAAAAAAGCGGCTTCGATCGATAAAGCGATTGTCGCCCACTGTGAAGACAATTCACTGATTTACGGCGGCAGTGTACACGATGGGGAATTTGCCAAAGCCAACGGTTTAAACGGGATTCCTTCAGTGTGCGAAGCGGTTCACATCGCAAGGGACGTGCTTCTTGCCGAAGCGGCAGGCTGCCATTACCATGTCTGTCATATCAGCACGAAGGAATCGGTCAGGGTCGTCCGCGATGCCAAAAAAGCGGGAATCCGCGTGACGGCGGAAGTGACGCCGCACCATCTGCTCCTTTCAGACAGTGACATTCCCGGTCTTGATACAAATTATAAAATGAATCCGCCGCTCAGAAGTCCGGAAGACAGAGAAGCGCTCCTTGAGGGCCTTAGAGACGGAACAATCGATTTTATCGCAACGGATCATGCCCCTCATACAGAAGAAGAAAAACAACAGACGATGAGCCTGGCGCCATTTGGGATTGTCGGCTTGGAGACGGCTTTTCCGCTCCTTTACACGCACTTTGTCAAAACAGGCAAATGGACGCTGAAACAGCTGCACGATTATATGACGGTCAAACCTTGCGAGGCGTTCGGACTTCCTTACGGGAAGCTTGAAGCCGGAAGGTCCGCGGATATTACGCTCATAGATCTTGAACGCGAAGAAAAAATTGACAAAAGCACCTTTCTTTCTAAAGGGAAAAACACGCCGTTTGACGGCATCAGCTGCTTCGGCTGGCCGGTTATGACAATGGCAAATGGAAAACTCGTTTACCAAGAGGGGAGACTTGTAAAATGAAAAGACGTCTTGTACTAGAAAATGGAACGATTTTTGAAGGGGAAGCTTTCGGCAGCCTGGAAAATACGATGGGAGAAGTCGTATTCAACACGGGGATGACAGGCTATCAAGAAATCCTCTCAGACCCGTCATACTGCGGACAAATTGTCACCCTGACCTACCCGCTGATCGGGAACTACGGGATCAACAGAGACGACTTTGAATCCATCACCCCTTATGTAAAAGGGTTTATCGTAAAGGAATTATGTCAACTTCCGTCAAACTGGCGCTCTGCTTATACCCTTGATGAATATTTAAAAATGAAGAACATCCCGGGACTCTCAGGGATTGACACGAGAAAGCTGACAAGAATGATCAGAACAGCAGGTACGCTGAAAGGGGTTTTTGCCGGCCCGGAAGAAGATGCTGAGGCTTTGGTTCAAAAGCTGAAAGAAACGAACCTTCCGACCGATCAGGTCAGCCAAGTTTCAACAAAAACGGCATATCCGAGCCCTGGAAGAGGGAAGCGAATCGTGCTTGTCGATTTCGGAATGAAGCACGGCATCTTAAGGGAGCTGAACAAGCGCAAATGCGATGTGATCGTTGTTCCTCACAATGTAACGGCAGAAGAAGTGATGCAGCTGAAGCCTGACGGCGTGATGCTGTCAAACGGACCCGGAGATCCAACGGACGTACCTGAAGCGATTGCGATGATCCAAAACATTCTCGGCAAGATTCCATTGTTCGGCATCTGTCTCGGCCATCAGCTGTTTGCCCTCGCCTGCGGAGCAAAGACGGCGAAAATGAAATTCGGACACCGCGGTTCCAACCATCCGGTTAAAGAGCTTGCAACCGGGAGAGTATCAATTACGGCTCAAAACCACGGCTATACCGTATCTTCTGTTGAAAACACGCCGCTTGAAGTGACACATGTGGCGATTAATGACGACACAATCGAAGGGCTTAAACATAAACACGAACCGGCTTTCACAGTTCAATACCATCCGGAAGCTTCACCGGGACCGGAAGACGCCAACCATTTATTTGATCAATTTTTACACATGATTGAAACCACAGAGAAAGAAGGGGAAGCGGTATGCCTAAACGCGTAGATATCAAAAAGATTTTGGTGATCGGATCAGGGCCGATTATTATCGGGCAGGCGGCGGAATTTGATTATGCGGGCACACAGGCCTGCCTCGCTTTAAAAGAAGAAGGCTATGAAGTCATTCTCGTCAACTCGAATCCGGCGACGATCATGACGGATACGGAAATGGCCGACCGTGTATATATCGAACCGCTGACGCTTGAATTTTTAACACGGATCATCCGCAAAGAGCGGCCGGACGCCATTTTGCCGACATTGGGCGGGCAGACGGGCCTCAACTTGGCGGTCGAACTGTCCGAGCACGGCATCCTGGCTGAGTGCGGCGTTGAAGTGCTCGGCACGAAATTGGCAGCGATCCAACAAGCGGAGGACCGCGACTTGTTCAGAAGCCTGATGAATGAGTTGAATGAACCGGTTCCGGAAAGCGAGATCATCCACTCGCTCGAGGAAGCGCGCGAATTCGTCGAGCGCATCGGCTTCCCCGTCATCGTCCGGCCGGCATACACGCTTGGCGGAACAGGCGGGGGCATCTGCTCAAACGAAGACGAGCTGAAGGAAATTGTTGAAAACGGCTTAAAAATGAGCCCGGTTCACCAATGTCTGCTTGAAAAGAGCATCGCCGGCTACAAAGAAATCGAGTATGAAGTCATGAGAGACTCGAGCGACCATGCAATCGTCGTCTGCAATATGGAAAACATCGATCCGGTCGGGATTCATACCGGGGACAGTATCGTTGTCGCGCCGAGCCAGACGCTGAGCGACCGCGAATACCAAATGCTTCGCAATGTATCGCTGAAAATCATCCGCGCGCTAGAAATCGAAGGCGGCTGTAACGTTCAGCTGGCGCTTGACCCGGACAGCTTTCAGTACTACATCATCGAGGTAAACCCGCGGGTCAGCCGTTCATCAGCGCTTGCCTCAAAAGCGACGGGCTATCCGATCGCAAAGCTTGCCGCTAAAATCGCCGTCGGTTTGTCTCTTGACGAAATGATGAATCCTGTTACAGGAAAAACGTACGCGTCTTTCGAACCTGCGCTCGACTATGTCGTTTCAAAAATACCGCGCTGGCCGTTTGATAAATTCGAATCGGCAAACCGCAGGCTCGGCACGCAGATGAAAGCGACGGGCGAAGTGATGGCGATCGGAAGAACGTGGGAGGAATCACTCCTGAAAGCGGTCCGTTCTCTTGAAGCGGATGTCTATCACCTGGAGCTGAAAGATGCCGGTGAGATCTCAAATGAAGTGCTTGAAAAACGGATTAAAAAAGCGGGAGACGAACGGCTCTTTTACTTGGCCGAAGCGTTTAGAAGAGGATACACAGTCAGCGATCTCCACGAATTTTCGGCAATTGACCTGTTCTTCCTGCACAAGCTTGAGGGAATCATTCGCTTTGAAGAGAAGCTGAAAGCCGGGCGCGGCGAACTCGGTCTTTTAAAAGAAGCGAAAGAGCTCGGTTTTTCAGACCGCTTCATCAGCCTTCTCTGGGAGATGCCTGAACGAAAGCTTTATGATCTTAGAAAAGAAGCAAGTATCATGCCTGTTTATAAAATGGTTGATACATGCGCGGCCGAATTTGAATCGGAAACACCTTATTTCTACAGCACATATGAAGAGGAAAATGAATCGGTCAGAACAGACAAAAACAGCGTCATCGTTCTTGGCTCGGGTCCGATCCGAATCGGCCAGGGGGTCGAATTCGATTATGCGACCGTGCATTCGGTCTGGGCGATAAAAGAAGCCGGCTATGAAGCAATCATTATCAACAACAATCCTGAGACGGTTTCAACGGACTTCAGCATTTCCGACAAGCTCTACTTTGAGCCGCTTACTGTTGAAGATGTCATGCATATCATCGATTTGGAGCAGCCGAAAGGCGTCGTCGTTCAGTTTGGCGGACAGACTGCGATCAACCTTGCCGACGAGCTCGCGGAGCGGGGCGTCGCCATTCTCGGAACATCTCTTGAAGATTTGGACCGCGCCGAGGACCGCGACAAGTTCGAACAGACGCTTGAAACGCTGCATGTGCCTCAGCCGCTCGGAAAAACGGCGACATCTGTGGAAGGCGCCGTTGAAATCGCAGCCAACATCGGCTATCCGGTGCTTGTCCGCCCATCGTATGTACTTGGGGGGCGTGCGATGGAGATCGTCTACCAGGAAGCAGAGCTTCTCCATTATATGGAGAATGCAGTGAAAATCAATCCGCAGCACCCTGTCCTGATCGATAAATATTTGACCGGAAAGGAAATTGAAGTGGATGCGATTTCTGACGGTGAAACGGTCGTCATTCCGGGGATTATGGAGCACATCGAACGGGCCGGCGTCCACTCGGGGGATTCGATTGCCGTTTACCCGCCGCAATCCCTTTCAGAGGACATCAAGAAAAAGATTGAAGCATACACGATTAAGCTTGCAAAAGGCTTAAACATCGTCGGCCTGCTCAACATTCAGTTTGTCCTTTCAAAAGAGGAGGTTTACGTGCTTGAAGTTAACCCGAGATCGAGCCGCACGGTGCCGTTTCTCAGCAAAATCACCGGCATTCCGATGGCCAATCTTGCAACAAAAGTGATTCTCGGCGGGAAGCTTGCCGATATGGGCTATACAGAAGGCCTCCAAAAAGAGCAGGAAGGCGTATATGTGAAAGTGCCGGTCTTCTCGTTTGCAAAGCTGAGGAGAGTGGATATCACGCTCGGACCGGAAATGAAGTCGACCGGGGAAGTCATGGGCAAAGACAGCACTTTGGAAAAAGCGCTATACAAAGGACTGATCGCTTCAGGCATCCAAATTCCGAATTACGGCTCTGTTCTCCTGACAGTTGCTGATAAAGATAAAGAGGAAGGACTATTGATCGCCAAGCGGTTCCATGCGATCGGCTATAAAATATTGGCTACGGAAGGAACGGCCGGCTATTTAAGAGACGCATCCGTACCTGTTAAAACCGTCGGGAAAATCGGCGAAGAAGGCACAAATCTCCTTGATGTCATTCGAAACGGGGAAGCGCAGTTCGTCGTCAATACGCTGACAAAAGGGAAGCAGCCGGCAAGAGACGGCTTCAGAATCAGACGCGAATCCGTTGAAAACGGCGTTGCCTGTCTGACATCCCTTGATACGGCGGAAGCGATTTTGCGGGTGCTTGAAAGCATGAGCTTCCGCGCCGATCATATGCCGGCGATTAAAATCGAGCAAAAGGCGGCCGTCAGATGAGAAAAGGGTATATGACAGTCCGTTCAAACAATTGTATCGCGGATCATATTTATCAAATGGTGCTGGAAGGGGAGATTGCCGAAGTTTGCGGCGCTCCCGGCCAGTTCCTTCACATCAAGGTCTCAGACTCCCTCACGCCGCTTTTGAGGCGGCCGATCAGCATCGCCGCTGTCAACAAAGCCGCACGGCAGGTGACCATCATCTTTCGCAAGGATGGGGAAGGCACAAGCCTCCTTTCTTTAAAACAGGAAGGAGATCAGATCGATGTCCTCGGTCCGCTCGGCAACGGTTTTCCGGCTGAATCGCTTGAACCGGGGAAAACGGCTCTTCTCGTCGGAGGGGGGATCGGTGTTCCGCCGCTTTACGAGCTGAGCAAACAGCTGACAAATAGAGGGGTGCACACGATCCATGTGTTAGGATTTGCTTCTGCAAAAGATGTCTTTTACGAACAGGAATTCAGCCGTTTCGGCCGGGTTTATGTGGCAACCGCAGACGGCACCCGCGGTTCAAAGGGGTTTGTTACAGATGTCATTGAAAACGAGGGACTTCAGTTTGACTGTATAATGGCTTGCGGACCGACGCCGATGCTGAAAGCTTTAAAACAGCGCTATCCGGATAAAGAGGTTTATCTGTCGATGGAAGAGCGCATGGGATGCGGGATCGGCGCTTGTTTTGCCTGTGTTTGCCATACGGAAGAAAGCGAAACGTCTTA
The DNA here is from genome assembly GCF_030449715.1 of Bacillus sp. LB7. Lineage (NCBI taxonomy): Bacteria > Bacillati > Bacillota > Bacilli > Caryophanales > Bacillaceae > Bacillus > Bacillus sp. LB7. Next base: position 228,639 of record NZ_JASGCA010000006.1, on the reverse strand, counting down.
TGTGAAGGTATGCCTTGACGGCCCTGTTTTCAAAGCTCAGGAGGTGCTGTTATGATGCTTGAAGTCAATTTGCCGGGCCTTCAATTGAAAAATCCGATCATGCCGGCTTCAGGCTGCTTCGGATTCGGGAGAGAATTTGCGAACTTTTACGATCTTTCACGTCTCGGTGCGATCATGATTAAAGCGACGACGAGCGAACCGCGCTTCGGGAATCCGACGCCGCGCGTCGCCGAGACACAAGCCGGCATGCTTAATGCCATCGGCCTGCAAAATCCGGGATTAAAGGCTGTCATGGAACGTGAATTGCCGTGGCTCGAACAGTTCGATACACCGATTATCGCCAATGTCGCCGGCTCGCAGATCGACGATTATGTTGAAGTGGCCGAAGAAATCAGCAAAGCGCCGAACGTTCATGCGCTCGAGCTGAATATTTCCTGCCCTAACGTGAAAACGGGAGGCATCGCCTTCGGTACGCAGCCGGAAATGGCCGGCGAGCTGACGAAAGCAGTGAAAGAGGTTGCGAGCGTCCCCGTCTATGTGAAGCTGTCGCCGAATGTCGCGAATATTACCGACATCGCGCTTGCCATAGAAGAAGCGGGAGCGGACGGTTTGACGATGATCAACACGCTGATCGGGATGCGGCTCGACTTAAAAACGGGAAAGCCGATCTTGGCGAACAAAACCGGCGGGTTATCAGGCCCTGCCGTTAAACCGGTGGCCATCAGAATGGTGCATGAAGTCAGCCAAAAAGTCAGCATTCCGATCATTGGCATGGGCGGTGTCCAGTCAGCCGAAGATGTGCTTGAGTTTTTGCTGGCGGGTGCGAGCGCAGTCGCCGTCGGCACGGCAAACTTCGTTAATCCGTTTGCTTGTCCCGACATCATCGCCGATTTGCCGCGCGTTTTAGAAAAATACGGATACCATTCGTTGAACGAGTGTGTCGGAAGGAGCTGGAAGGATGAAACATACGCCGCCCATCATCGCGCTTGATTTTGCATCAGCACAGGAAACATATGCGTTTTTGGACCGGTTTCATGGAGAAGAGCTTTTCGTGAAGGTGGGCATGGAGCTTTTTTATCAGGAAGGACCGGCCATCCTTGAAAAGTTGCAGGAGCGCGGCTGCCGCATTTTCCTCGATCTAAAATGCCACGACATTCCAACGACCGTATACAAGGCGATGAAAAGGCTGGCGGGGTTTGGCGTCAGCCTTGTCAATGTGCACGCAGCAGGCGGAAAGCAAATGATGGAGTCGGCGCTTGAAGGCCTTGAAGCGGGGACTCCGGCAGGCCGGAAACGCCCTTCATTAATTGCTGTGACCCAGCTGACAAGCACGTCTTCAGAAATGCTTCAGCATGAGCTGCTGATTGAAACGCCGCTTCTCGATACAGTTGTTCACTACAGCAAGCTGGCTGAAAAAAGCGGACTTGACGGCGTCGTCTGCTCCGTCCATGAAGCCGAACACATTTACCGGGCCGCGTCATTAGATTTTCTGACCGTGACACCCGGAATTCGCATGGCGGATGACAAAAACAACGACCAGGTCCGGGTGGCGACACCTGGCTACGCAAGGGAAAAAGGCGTGTCGGCGATCGTTGTCGGCCGTTCGATTACACAGGCGGAAGATCCTGTGTCAGCCTACAGAAGAATAGGACATGAGTGGGAGGGAATCAAGGCATGAAAACAGACATTGCAAACCATTTATTAAGAATCAAAGCGGTTTTCCTGCGCCCGAACGAGCCGTTTACATGGGCGAGCGGCATCCTGTCGCCCATCTACTGCGACAATCGTTTGACGCTTTCATATCCGGAAGTAAGGGATGATATAGCTTCAGGGCTTGCCGGACTGATTCAAGACAAGTTTCCCGGAGCCGAAATGATCGCCGGTACGGCAACCGCGGGAATCCCCCATGCCGCGCTTGCCGCCGACAGGCTGAGCCTGCCGATGTGCTACGTCAGAAGCAAACCGAAAGCCCACGGCAAAGGAAACCAAATTGAAGGCGCTGTTGTAAAAGGACAGAAAGTCGTTTTGATCGAAGATTTAATTTCAACGGGAGGGAGCGTCCTTGAAGCGGCAGCCGCTCTCACAGAGGCGGGATGTGAAGTGCTCGGTGTCGCCGCGATTTTCACTTACGGGCTTCCTAAAGCCGCCGCCGCCTTCAACGAAGCGGGCGTTGAATACCGCACGCTGACTGATTACGATACATTGACAGAGGCTGCGCTTGCCGGCGGATATATCAGCGAACAGGATGCCGCCAAACTGAAAGAATGGAAGGCGGACCCTGAAAGCAAGTCTTGGATGGACTAATGAAAAAAGCCGTATTCTCCTAATGAGAGAACGGCTTTTTTTGCGTCTTTTTACAGATTTAAAAATAGTAAAATCGGATTATTTTTATTTTTTATTAATCCTATAAAAAAAGTCGGGTTGACTTTTATTCGAATTGTGCTAAAATTTTAAAATAACAAAAGCAAACTTATCAAGAGCGGTGGAGGGACTGGTCCGATGAAACCCGGCAACCTGCGTGTGAAGCGTAAGGTGCTACTTCCAGCAAAATGCCCTCATTTTGAGAGATAAGGAATAGCGGAGTTCCTCGTCTTTCTTTCAAAATTGGAAGAAAGATTTTAATTTTTTAGGGGCAGAGGAGGAGCTAGAAGTGAAGACAGATGAACAGCTTGAAAAGGTGATCATCAAAATGAAAGACATGCTGAAAGACATGAATTACGGATCGATCACATTCGTTGTTCAGGACGGCAAAGTCATTCAAATCGAAAAAAATGAAAAAATAAGATTGAAATAGCTGACTAGACAAACTAGAGGCGGTTTTCACAGTTTTTTTCTGCTGGAAGCCGTTTTTTTGTTGGCGAAAAAAAGGGGGAACCGAAAATTTTTACTTACAGCACATGGGAGGAACCGAATATCTCTTTTCAGGAAGATGACTCTTATAAAGGAGCGCTGTCCGTCTTGAAATGGGCGTACGGGCATTACGGGGATCAGCTTGTATATGCGTGCAGCTTCGGAATTGAGGGGATCGTCCTGATCGATTTGATTTATAAGGTGAAAAAAGATGCGGTCATCGTTTTCCTTGATACTGGACTTCATTTTAAAGAAACGTATGAAACGATCGACGCTGTCAAAGAACGATATCCAGGCCTTCAGATTATCATGAAAACACCGGAGCTTACCGTCGAAGAGCAGGCGAAAGAATATGGGGACGAACTGTGGAAGACCGCTCCGAATTCCTGCTGTGAAATGAGGAAGGTCATTCCTCTCCGCGAGACGCTTTCAGGCTACCCGGCGTGGCTGTCGGGCCTGCGCCGCGAGCAATCGCCCGGGCGGAGCAAAACGAACTTTTTGAACAAAGATGAAAAATTCAAGTCCATCAAAGTTTGTCCGCTCATTCATTGGACGTGGAAGGATATTTGGAGATATGTGACAAAGCATGATCTCCCGTACAATCCGCTTCATGATCAAGGCTACCCGAGCATCGGCTGCGCTCCGTGCACATCTCCGGCCTTTACAATGGATGATCTTCGATCAGGCCGCTGGAACGGATCGGCTAAAACAGAATGCGGATTACACGAGTAAGGAGATGAGTCATGGAACTTGCCGCCATTTTATTTAGCATGTTTTTTGCGATGAATATCGGAGCGAGCGGTGCAGCTGCTTCAATGGGAATCGCCTATGGATCTGAAGCCGTCAAAAAGAAGTTTCACGCACTTATAATCTGTGCAGCAGGCGTTCTCTCGGGCGCCGTCATCGGCGGAGGAAACGTCGTGAAAACGATCAGCTCAGGCATCATTCCCGAACGGGTGATTTCGCTTGAAATCGTCTGCATTATTATCGGATCGGCGGCACTGTCGCTCTTTATCGCAAATGTACTCGGCATCCCGCTTTCGACAAGTGAAGTGACGGTCGGATCTGTTGTCGGAGTAGGTGTCGCTTACCAGGTTTTGTATGTGAAATCTTTGCTTGTCATCGTCTCATTTTGGGTCGTTGTACCAATCGTCGCTTTTACATTTACATTTGCGATGGCAAACATCATGAAAAAAACGATCAAACGTCCAGCCGCGGGAAAGAAAGCAAAGGTTTTGGCGGTCATTCTGTTGATCACCGGGTTTTTTGAAGCCTTCTCAGCAGGCATGAACAATGTCGCAAATGCTGTCGGACCTCTGGTGGCGGCGCATGTTTTGACAGTCGGGGAAGGAACGCTCTACGGCGGACTGTTTGTCGCGCTGGGCGCCCTTTTACTGGGCAGGCGCGTTCTTGAAACAAACGGCAAAAAAATTACGAAATTTTCAAAAGGAGAGGGAATCATCCTTTCCGGAACAGGGGCCGGGCTTGTCATCATCAGTTCGATTTTCGGTTTGCCGGTTCCGCTTGCGCAAGTCACATCATCTTCTATTATAGGGATGGGAATGGCAAAAAACGGCGGCAATGTCTTTCATAAACAAGTAGTCAAAACGATGCTGAAAGTATGGGTCGTCTCGCCGTTCCTTTCATTAAGCCTGTCTTATATGCTGGTCAGCCTTTTATTAAAAGGAGACTATTATGCTCTCATCGTCGTCACAAGCGTCCTTCTGGCATCTGTCGGAACGATCAGCCTGATGAGAGCGGTCAAAAAAGAGCACAGCTCCGTCCATGAACAAGGCGGAGGAATTTAAACACAAAGTAGGGGGAAACAAGTTTATGAGTTTAGCACCACACGGCGGTGTATTGGTAAACCGCGTCAATGAAGCATACGATTTTCAACATATCGCACAGGAAATTGAGCTTGATTTAATGGCTTTTTCAGATTTGGAGCTGATCGGAATCGGCGCATACAGCCCGATCCAAGGCTTTATGACAGAGAAAGACTATCTGTCTGTTGTCGAAAATATGAGACTGTCAAGCGGCGAAGTATGGACGCTTCCGATCGCTCTGCCTGTTGACGAGCAAAAAGCTTCAAGCTTAAAAGCGGGGGACACCGTCCGCCTCACCTATAATGGGGAAACATACGGCGTCATTGAGATCGAAGACATCTATGCGCCGGACAAGAAAACGGAAGCCGTCAATATCTATAAAACCGACGAACTGGAACATCCGGGCGTCAAAAAATTGTTTGACCGCGGCAGCGTTTATGTGGGCGGGCCGATCACGCTCATTAAACGGAGCGTCAAGCAATTCCCGGCGCACACATTCGATCCTCTGGAAACAAGAAAAAAATTCGCAGAACTCGGCTGGAAAACAATCGTCGGATTCCAGACGAGAAATCCGGTTCACAGAGCGCACGAATACATTCAAAAAACGGCGCTCGAGACGGTAGACGGCCTTTTCCTCAATCCGCTCGTCGGGGAAACAAAATCAGACGATATTCCGGCTGATGTCCGCATGGAAAGCTATCAGGTGCTGCTTGACGGCTACTATCCGAAAGACCGCGTCTTCCTCGGCGTTTTTCCGGCGGCGATGCGCTATGCGGGGCCGAAGGAAGCGATCTTCCATGCGCTTGTCAGAAAGAACTACGGATGCACGCACTTTATCGTCGGAAGAGACCATGCCGGAGTCGGCGATTACTACGGCACATATGAAGCGCAGGAGCTGTTCGATCAGTTCGCACCGGAAGAGATCGGCATTACGCCGCTGAAATTCGAACACAGCTTCTACTGCAATGTCTGCGGTTCAATGGCGACGGCGAAAACGTGCCCTCACGGCAAAGAACATCATGTCATTTTGTCCGGCACAAAAGTGAGGGGCATGCTGAGAAACGGCGAGTTCCCGCCGAGCACATTCAGCCGTCCAGAAGTCATTCAAACATTAATCAAAGGCTTAACGGCCGGGGTTTCTTAAGGGGGAGCATCTCTTGGTAAATAAAGATATTGTCTGGCATGAAGCGTCCATTACAAAACGGGAATATCATGAGAAAAATAAACATAAAAGCTCGATCGTTTGGCTGACGGGCTTGAGCGGTTCAGGGAAATCAACAATTGCCAACGCCGCAGCGCGTGAGTTGTTTGAACAAGGCTACCAGGTCACGGTGCTTGACGGCGACAACGTCAGGCACGGGCTGAACAAGGACCTCGGGTTTTCCGATGAAGACCGGAAGGAAAACATCCGCCGGATCGGTGAGGTCGCGAAGCTCTTTGTCGAACAGGGGACGATCGTCATTACGGCGTTCATTTCCCCTTTTCAAGAAGACCGCGGGCTTGTCAGACAGCTCGTCGAGGAAGATGAGTTTCACGAAGTCTATGTGAAATGCGATTTGGCGACGTGTGAGGAGCGCGACCCGAAAGGCTTGTACAAAAAAGCGAGAAACGGAGAAATTCCATTTTTCACGGGGATCGATTCGCCGTATGAAGAGCCTGAGACGCCTGAGCTTGTCCTTGATACAGGCGCACATAACCGGGAAGAGTGCAAAAATCAGCTCGTCCAATACGTGAAAGATCAAACGAAATAAAATGCGGGTGAATAGGAAAGTGCTGCACATGCACTTTCCTATTTCATAAAGAAAACGTTTGGTTTTTGTGATATTTTCAGGCACCAAACGCTTTCTTTATGATTTATAATGAATTGAAGAAGACGTTGAGCAGATCGGGGGGAGATCTAAGATGGGGAAAGTATATATCGTTGGGGCAGGTCCTGGAGACCCCGATTTACTGACGATCAAAGCTTTAAAAGCCATCCAGACAGCCGATGTCATTTTGTATGACAGGCTTGTGAATAAACAGATTTTACAGCACGCCAAGGAGGAAGCGGATCTCATCTACTGCGGAAAGCTTCCGGACTACCACATGATGAAGCAGGAAACAATCAATCATTTTCTCGTCAAGTATGCGAAAAAAGGGAAAACCGTTGTCAGGCTGAAAGGCGGCGATCCTTTCGTATTCGGCAGAGGCGGGGAGGAAGCGCAAACCCTCGCTGAACACGGAGTTGCTTATGAAATCGTGCCGGGAATCACCTCGGGGATTGCCGCTGCTGCTTATGCGGGCATTCCGGTGACACACCGGGAAGCGAGTTCAAACGTCGCTTTCGTGACAGGCCATTATCAAAAAGAAGAAAACTTTGAAGAGAAGTGGAAAGCGTTAGCCACAGGGATCGATACGCTTGTCATTTATATGGGGATTAAAAACGTGAAGCAAATCGAAAGGCTTCTGATCGAAAACGGCAGAGATCCGTCTACACCTGCCGCTTTCATTCATTGGGGAACGACGGACAAACAAAAAACGGTGCTTTGCACGGTTGAAACGCTTGCCGGTACCGTCGAAAGCGAAAAGATTGAAAACCCGAGCCTGATTGTCATCGGGGATGTCGTTCAATTCAGCTCACAGTTAAGCTGGTTTGAACCAGAGCTGAAAGATCCGGCATTAAGCGAGGCGCTTTAATATGAAACAAGCGATTTTATATATCGGCCACGGAAGCCGTCTAAAAAGAGCCCAAACAGAGGCAGTCGCTTTTTTGGAGAGCTGCAAAGAAAACATGTCCGCCCCCATTCAGGAAATTTCTTTTTTGGAACTGGCGGCACCGGATATCGAAACCGGCTTTAAAGCCTGTGTGGAAAAGGGAGCGACCCATATCGCGGCTGTGCCGCTTCTCCTCTTGACAGCCGCGCATGCCAAAAGGGACATCCCTGAGGAACTTGCCCGTGCTTCTTCGCAGTACCCTGCCGTCAGCGTCACTTACGGAAAGCCGATCGGCGTCGATCAGGAAGTCGTCAAAGCGGTTTTTACAAGGATCGAAGAAACGGGGACGCCATATGAACATGCAAGAGTCGTGGTGATCGGAAGGGGGAGCTCAGATCCGGATGTCAAACGGGATGTCTATGACATTTGCGAGCGGCTGAGAGGCCTCACGCCCGTTGACGAAGTCATTCCCTGCTTTATGACAGCCTGTGAACCGCACTACCTGGATGTGTTTAAACAGCTGAAAGAACGGGACGGAAAAACGACATTCATCGTGCCGTATCTGCTGTTTACCGGTATGCTGATGAACGAGATTGAAAGGGAAACCGCCAAGCTGAAAGAAACCAATCCGGATGTCGTGCTGACGGATTACCTCGGCTTTCACCCCCATGTAAAAAATGCCTTTTTGCACCGCGTGGAGGAAGCGGTTATCAACAAAGCCGGGCGCTTTGGATTTACAGGAGCATCAGATGCTGCCGCTTCACATTAACATCAAAGGCAAAGCCGCAGTCATTGCGGGCGGGGGAAAGATCGCGGCGCGGCGGCTGAAAACGGTGCTGGCAGAAGGTGCAGCCGCAACCGTCATCAGCCCCAAAGCATCAGAAGAGATGCTCGGATTGATCGAAGAGAACGGCATCGAATGGAAGAAGAAAAAAGCGGAGCCCGGCGATTTCAAGGATGCATTTCTGATCATTCTCGCGACCGATGATCATGAGGCGAACAAGCGGATCGCCGCATCAGCCGCTCCTGATCAGCTTGTCAATGTTGCGAGTGAAGCGGAGCTTGGAAATGTGCATGTTCCGAAAATCATTAACAGAGGAAACATAACCATATCCGTCTCGACAAACGGAGCCAGTCCGCGTCACACGATCAAGCTGGCCGGACAGATCGATGATTTGATCGATGATTTGATCGATGATGAGCTCGTCCAAGAGATCGACGAGCTTCTCCGTAAAAGAAGAGGGCTGAACCATTGAGGTTCAGGCCTCAGCGTGTCGACAAACCCTCGCATTCGTTGTCAGGCCTGCTAAGTCGGTGCTCACGAATAGGAGAAGGATCGGCGGCTAACCGCCCAGGCGTCCTGCCTAAACGCCGCCGTCATCACTTCCTGTGAAAGTCCGCTCCGATGCTCGGCCTTCCTAGACTGCAAGGGTTGCGGGTCACGCTGAAAGGATGACAAAATCCCAAAACAAAAAGTCGTTTTGGGATTTTGTCAACAATCTAAGGCCTGAACCCTTGAGGTTCAGGCCTTTTGGCAATTATTTTTTCAGCTTGATGATCAAGTCTTCGTCAGGTGTTACAAAAACGGTTTGCTGACTGTCGTAGGTGACAAAACCGGGCTTTGCGCCATTCGGCTTTTTGACATGGCGTATTTTTGTATAGTCGACAGGTACCGAAGCCGAGTTTTTCGCTTTGCTGTAATAGGCAGCGATCTGCGCTGCTTCAAGGATGGTTTGCTCGTCCGGATCGCTCGATTGGATGACGACGTGCGACCCCGGAATATCTTTCGTGTGAAGCCAGATGTGGTCGCGGGCGGCAAGTTTCATCGTCAAATATTCATTCTGCTTGTTGTTTTTGCCGACGAGAATCGTTTCTCCTGCGCTGGATTCGTATGTTTCGAGCGTCGGCGCCTGTTTCTTCTGTTTTTTCTGGCCCCCTTGCTGTTTGGCCCGCAAATACTTTCCTTCGGCGAGCTCTTCGCGGATTTCAGTTATATCTTTCGGAGAGGCAGACGAAAGTTGCTGAATCAGCTGGTCGAAATAAGCGATTTCCTCTTCTGCCAATCTGATCTGCTCCTTCACGACGTCCACCGAATTTTTCGCTTTTTGATATTTTGTAAAATAGTTTTGCGCGTTTTCGGAAGGCGTCTTATTCGGATTGAGCGGAATCGTGATTTCTCCGCCGTTTTCATCATAGTAGTTGATAACTCTCGCCGCTTTGTCTCCTTTTTTCAGCTGGTACAGATTCGCTGTCAACAGCTCTCCGTACAGCAGATAATCCTTCGCGTGTTCGGACTGCTCAAGTGTTTTTTTCAGCTTTTTGATTTTGTTTTCGTTCTTTTTCTTTTCGTTTGCCGCGAAACGCTCTAAATCATGAGCCTGCTGTTTAACGCGGTCCCGCTCCGCTTTTCCGAAATAGTAGCGGTCAAGAAGTTCGCTCAGCGTATGAAAGGGTCTGTTATCGCCTTTTATATGGGTCAGCTCAAGAAGGTAAAAATATTCTTTTCCATCTTCTGTCGTGATCAGCTGAGGCTGAAAACGCCGGTTTTTAATTTCGCTGAACATCTCCGTCAAGACGCTTGGCAGTGTCGCCCTGTTGGCAAGACCCGCGCGAAAGACGGCTTCTTTCGCAAACAGAGGCGAGACGCCGGAAAAGCTATCGACGATCTGCCTGTCCAGTTTGCCTTCTTGGAAATTCAAATGGCGGAGAATATCTTCAGTCTCCGCTTCCAGCGGTGACAATTTGTTCTGGGCGGGCGGGAGAATGTAATCGTATCCCGGAAGCACGGTGCGGTAGCTGTTCACCGAAGGTGACAGATGCTTCAAACTGTCGATGATGACGTCTTTTTCTCCGTCGGTTAACACGATGTTGCTGTGCCTTCCCATGATTTCAACCATCAGCTTTCTTGTCAGCGTGTCGCCGATTTCGTTCCGGCTCCTGATATGAAAGACCATCATTCTGTCCATGCCGATTTGCTCGACTCTGTCGATAAAGCCGCCTTCCAGATGCTTCCGGAGGAGCATGCAGAACATCGGAGGGGTGCTCGGGTTGTCATAGGTTTCGTTTGTCAGGTGAACCCGCGCATAACTCGGGTGGGCGGAGAGCAGCAATTTGCGGTTCTGCCCGTTCGCCCTGATATGAAACACCAGCTCATGCTTAAACGGCTGGTGGATTTTTGCGATCCGTCCGCCTCGAATCGTTTCGTTTAATTCTTCGATCATTCCGTATGTAAAAATGCCGTCAAAAGACATATGAAAAACTCCCTTTTCTCGTTAATCCTCTTCGTAAAGCGTCCATTCAATAATTATAGCATGATTTGGGACGAGTCTGAATAAATTGACTTATAGAGATGGATAAACCAAGAGCAACCTTTAGGGCAGGAGGAGTGGACGATTCAATGAAATGGCACGAGATGGGACAAACCGAATTGTTAGACATAACAAAAACGTCCATCGACAAAGGTTTAACAGAAAAAGAGGCCGGAAAGCGGCTGGAAAGACACGGAACAAACGAACTTCAGGAAGGGGAAAAAACATCGGCGGTCGCATTGTTTTTTTCTCAATTCAAGGACTTCATGGTTCTTGTTTTGCTTGCGGCCACATTGATTTCGGGTTTCCTCGGGGAGTATATTGACGCCATCGCGATCATCGCGATCATCTTTGTTAACGGCATTCTCGGCTTCTTTCAGGAGAGGCGGGCGGAAAGATCGCTCGAGGCTTTGAAAGAACTGTCAGCTCCTCAAGTGGTTGTGCTCCGGGAGGGGGACTGGGTGAAGATCCCTTCTAAAGAGCTCGTTCCGGGAGATGTTGTCCGTTTTGCAAGCGGAGACAGAATCGGCGCCGATCTCAGGCTTGTCGAGACAAAGAGCCTTGAAATAGAAGAATCGGCTCTTACGGGTGAATCGCTCCCCGTGTCTAAACAAGCTGAAGCTTTTCAGGCGTCCGACGTATCGCTGGGCGATCTGAAGAATATGGCTTTCATGGGAACGCTGGTCACAAGGGGGAGCGGCACCGGCGTCGTTATCGGCACTGGGATGAACTCCGCAATGGGGAAAATCGCCGATATGCTCGAATCTGCCGGGAATACGGCGACCCCGCTGCAAAGAAGGCTTGAAGAGCTCGGCAAAATTTTGATTGTCGCCGCTTTGTTCCTGACGCTGCTTGTCGTTGCTGCCGGGGTCATCCAGGGGCATGACCTGTACAGCATGTTTTTAGCGGGCGTTTCCCTTGCCGTCGCTGCCATACCTGAAGGGCTGCCGGCCATTGTCACGGTCGCTCTGTCTCTCGGCGTACAGCGGATGATCAGGCAAAAGTCGATCGTCAGAAAGCTGCCCGCGGTTGAGACGCTCGGCTGCGCATCCATTATTTGCTCCGATAAAACCGGAACGATGACGCAGAACAAAATGACGGTCACCCATGTCTGGTCAGGCGGGAAAACGTGGAACGTGTCAGGGATCGGCTACGAACCCGAAGGCTCCTTCACCATGAACGGGCGTGACGTGCAAGCCAGGCATCATAAACCGCTCCAACAGGTCCTTCTGTTCGGTGCATTATGCAATTCATCTTCGATTATCGAAAAAGACGGGGAGTTTCGTCTTGACGGCGATCCCACCGAAGGCGCTTTGCTGACGGCAGCTCGAAAAGCGGGTTTTACGGACAAATATGTTGACGAACATTTTAAAATCATCGAGGAGTTTCCGTTTGATTCGACGCGGAAAATGATGTCTGTCATTGCGGAAGATAAGAGCGGCAAGCGCTTTGTCATCACAAAGGGCGCGCCTGATGTATTGATGAAGCGTTCGTCGCATACGCTGACAGACGAAAAGCGCGAAATCTTCACAAAGGCAAGGCTCGCCGAAACAAGCGCGGCGCTGGAAACGCTTGCGTCCCAAGCGCTGAGGACGATTGCTGTCGCGTATAAACCGATCAAAGATACAGAAAATCTCTCGCTCGAAAAAGCGGAGTCAGGCTTAACTTTCATCGGGCTGTTAGGGATGATCGATCCGCCGCGGCCCGAAGTGAAAACAGCGATTAAAGAGTGCAGGGAAGCGGGGATCAAAACTGTGATGATCACCGGCGATCATGTGATAACGGCAACAGCCATCGCAAAAGATCTCGGGTTATTGCCGCCGCGCGGGAAGGTCGTGGACGGCCAGATGCTGAACGAGCTCTCACAGGAAGAATTGGCGGAAATTGTTGACGATGTTTACGTGTTTGCAAGGGTGTCCCCCGAACATAAACTGAAGATCGTGACCGCCTACCAGGAAAACGGTCACATCGTCGCGATGACCGGAGACGGAGTCAATGATGCCCCTGCGATTAAACAGGCGGATATCGGCATTTCGATGGGGATTACGGGAACGGATGTCGCCAAGGAGGCATCATCGCTCATTCTTGTCGATGATAATTTTGCGACGATTAAATCGGCCATTAAGGAAGGGCGCAATATCTATGAAAATATTAGAAAGTTCATCAGATATTTGCTCGCATCCAATGTCGGCGAAATATTGGTCATGCTGTTTGCGATGCTGCTCGCGCTGCCGCTGCCGCTTGTTCCGATACAGATTCTATGGGTCAACCTTGTGACGGATGGCCTGCCTGCCATGGCGCTCGGCATGGATCAGCCTGAAGACGATGTGATGCAGAGGAAGCCGCGGAGTCCAAAAGAAGGCGTGTTTGCAAGGGGGCTCGGCTGGAAGGTCGTATCGCGCGGCTTTTTAATCGGAATTGCCACACTCGGGGCGTTTATGTTCATTTACAACCGCAACCCGGAAGCGCTTGAGTATGCTCAGACGGTCGCTTTTGCAACGCTCGTCCTTGCGCAGCTGATCCATGTGTTCGACTGCCGGAGCGAGCGGTCCATCTTTGACCGCAATCCGTTTGAAAACATTTATTTGCTCGGCGCAGTATTGTCTTCGATTCTTTTAATGCTTGTCGTTATTTATTATCCGCCGCTGCAGCCGATTTTCCATACGGTTCCGATTTTAATGGCAGACTGGCTCCTGATTGTCGGAATGTCGGCGATTCCAACTTTTTTATTGGCCGGGTCACTTTTGACAAGAAAAAAATAGGCTTGTATGATATAATCTTAAAGGTAATAGAGGTTTCTATTGCCTTTTCATCTTGCGTAAATTTAAATCAAAGAAGTCTTTTTCACTTATACGGAATTGGGTGTGTTTTATGATACGGAGTATGACCGGTTTCGGCAGCGCGAGCAAAACGAAGGATGGGCTGACAGCAGCTGTTGAGCTGAAATCTGTCAACTATCGGTTTAAAGAAGTAAACGCACGCATGCCAAGACCTTTGCTCTATTTAGAAGACAAAATAAAGCAAACGATTTTTAAACATATACAAAGGGGGCGGCTGGAGCTGTTCGTTTCCGTTGACGACGAGGCTCTGGTCACCCGGAAAATCCAGGTTGACTGGCCGCTGCTTGAAGAGTACCAGAAAGCCGCGCGCGAAATGAAAGAGCGCTGCCGGCTTTCAGGAGAGATCACGCTTCAAGACGCCTTTCAGTTTGACCATGTCATCCAAGTTGAAGAAGAGCCGATCCAAAATGACAAGCTTGAAGAAGTCCTTCTTGAAGCGGTCGAGGCTGCCGTTCTTGAATTGTGCAGCATGCGCGAAGCAGAAGGACTGAGGCTGAAGGATGACTGCCTTCAGCATATTGAAAGGCTTGAAAAGCTGACAGACGACATTGCAGAGCTTGCTCCCAAGGTCGTCGGCCACTATCGGGAACGCCTTGAGGCGCGCCTTGAAGAATGGTCAACAGACGGTCTCGATGAAAGCCGTCTGCTGACGGAAGTCGCACTGTTTGCAGACCGTTCGGATATCACGGAAGAAGTGACGAGGCTGAAAAGCCATTTCCGCCAGTTCCGCGATATTTGCGAAGCGGGCGGGGCCGCGGGGAGAAAGCTCGACTTCCTCGTCCAGGAGCTGAACCGTGAAGCGAACACGATCGGTTCAAAAGCGAATGATCACCAGATCACAAAACATGTGGTCGAAATGAAAAGCTCTATTGAAAAAATAAAAGAACAAGTGCAAAATATAGAATAGCGATTGTGCGTATTGTTTACGGATGTTCTCTGCAGGTTAAACTAGAGACGTCCAAGTACAGGGGGAACGTATAGGATGACGATTAAACTGATCAATATCGGCTTTGGTAATATCATATCCGCGAATCGGCTGATCTCGATTGTGAGTCCGGAGTCCGCGCCTATTAAGCGGATGATCCAGGATGCCAGAGACCGCGGCATGCTTATAGATGCTACATATGGAAGAAGAACCCGTGCGGTTGTCATTATGGACAGTGACCATATCATCTTATCTGCCGTCCAGCCTGAGACAGTAGCACAAAGGCTTTCCGTTAAAGAAGAAATTATGGATGAAGGGCAGGGATAAGAGCTTTATGAAAGAAAGAGGTTTATTAATCGTTCTCTCCGGCCCTTCCGGCGTCGGAAAAGGAACAGTCAGGCAGGCGCTGTTTGCTCAGGAGGACACAAAATTTGAATATTCGATTTCGGTGACGACAAGAAAACCGCGGCAGGGCGAAAGAGACGGCGTCGACTACTTTTTTAAGACGCGCGAAGAGTTCGAAGAGATGATCGAGAACAACAAGCTGCTCGAATGGGCCGAATATGTCGGCAACTATTACGGAACACCCGTTGACTACGTCGAACAGACGCTTGAAAGCGGAAGGGACGTTTTTCTCGAAATCGAAGTCCAAGGTGCGCTGCAAGTCAGAAAGGCATTTCCTGAAGGCTTGTTTATCTTTTTGGCGCCTCCGAGTCTCGCCGAATTGAAAAACCGGATTGTCACAAGAGGGACAGAAACAGAAGCCTTGATCGAAAACCGGATGAAAGCGGCGAAGGAGGAAATCGAACTGATGGACGCCTACGATTATGTTGTCGAAAATGACAGCATTGAGCTTGCGTGCGAAAGAATCAAAGCAATCGTTCTCGCCGAACATTTACGGCGGGACCGCGTTGCTCCAAGATATAAGAAAATGCTGGAGGTTGAATAATTATGCTAGATCCGTCAATTGACTCTTTAATGAATAAACTGGATTCAAAATACACGCTCGTTACCGTATCGGCACGACGTGCCCGCGAAATGCAGATCCACAAAGACGCGCAGATCGAAAATCCGAAGTCGCATAAATTTGTAGGCAAAGCGCTGGAAGAAATTGATGCCGGACTGCTTACATTCGAAAAGGAAAATCGCTAATAGCCTTAAAAATAGCAACCTATACACTAGGTTGTTATTTTTTTCAGGGCCGGCGAACAGAACATAAGGGGGAGAAAAAACGATGCTGAAAAATCGCAACATCCTGCTGGGAGTAAGCGGAGGAATCGCAGTATACAAAGCGGCCGCCTTGACGAGCAAGCTCGTACAGGCAGGAGCCAATGTGAAAGTCATCATGACAAAATCCGCCTGTGAATTTGTGTCTCCGCTCACCTTTCAAGCGCTTTCGCGCAATGAAGTATATACCAACACGTTCGAAGAACCGAATCCCCGTGTCATCGCCCATATCGATGCCGCGGATTGGGCGGATCTTGTGATCGTTGCTCCGGCAACGGCCAATGTGATCGGAAAACTCGCTTCAGGCATTGCCGATGACATGCTGACGACGACGCTTTTGGCGACGACTGCGCCGGTGTGGATCGCTCCGGCGATGAACGTTCATATGTACGACCACCCGGCCGTTCAGCGGAACATCAGCGTTCTTTACAAAGACGGCTGCCGGTTTATCGAGCCGAGTGAAGGCTACCTTGCGTGCGGATATATCGGCAAAGGCAGACTTGAAGAGCCCGAACGAATCGTCCAATTGGCCGAGTCGTATTTTTCAAACGAAAACAGCGGTTTGCTTGAAGGAAAGCGTGTCTTAATTACAGCGGGCCCGACAAGAGAACAAATCGATCCCGTCCGCTTTTTCTCCAACCGTTCGACAGGGAAAATGGGCTTTGCTTTCGCTGAGGAAGCGGCAAAAATGGGAGCGCGCGTGACGCTGATTGCCGGCCCGACAGCGCTTGATGATCCCGCAGGGGTTGACGTTATTCATGTTCAGTCTGCAGAAGATATGTATCAAGCGGCACTATCCGTTTTCGATGAGAGCGACATCGTCATCAAAACGGCTGCTGTCGCTGATTACAGGCCAAAGCATATTCACCATCAAAAAATGAAGAAAAAGGATGGCGGTCTCGTCATTGAGCTTGAGCGGACGAAGGATATTTTAAAAGCGCTGGGAGAGCGGAAAACAAAGCAAATCTTGGTCGGCTTTGCAGCCGAAACGCAGCACGTCGAAGACTATGCCAAACAAAAGCTGGAGACAAAAAATCTCGATCTGATTGTCGCCAACAATATAACAGCTGAAGGCGCCGGTTTTGGAACGGAAACCAACATCGTGACGGTGTTTCACCGAGACGGCAAAAAGACGGCGCACCCTTTGATGTCAAAACGGGAGGTTGCCGCCGAAGTCTTGAAGGAAGCCGCTGAGCTTGCCGGCCGGAGCGGAACGTCCTCATGAATTTCGCTGAAGTAATCGTCGATGTTACAACCAAAAATATCGACAGACCGTTTGACTACCGCATTCCCGACAAATTCAAAGGGATGATTAAAAAAGGGATGCGCGTGATTGTTCCGTTCGGCGCCCGCAAAATCCAGGGATTTGTCACCGGCGTGAAAGAATCGTCTGAGCTCGCCGGCCGTTCGGTTAAGGATATCGAGGATATCCTTGATCTGACGCCCGTTTTGACGGAGGAGCTGCTCGAGCTATCAGATTGGCTGACAGAAAAAACACTTTCTTTTAAAATTACAGCTTTGCAGGCGATGCTCCCCGCGGCTATGAAAGCAAAATACGGTAAAGAAATCAAGGTGATCGGCGATAAGCCGCTTCCCGAACCGCTTAAAACCCTGTTCTCGCAAAAAGAAACACTTTCTTATTCAGATATAGATGACCATGGGACATTAAAGCTGATTCAGCGCCAGGTTCAAGAGGGCAACCTTGAAGTGGCGTATAAAGTAAAGCAGAAAACAAATAAAAAAACGCGGAGAATGATCGCCCCCCTTTGCGCGAAAGAACATTTAAAAGAAACGCTTGACGGCCTCTCCCCGCAAGCCGTCAAACAAAAAGCGGTCCTTCAGTTTTTCATCGACCGCAAAGAAGCCGGTGCTGTTCCGGCAAAAGATCTGATCGGCAAAACGGGAGGCTCTTCCGCATCCGTAAAAGCGCTGATCGACAAGGGGCTGTTAAAGGAAAGCGAAGAGGAGGTTTACAGGGATCCTTATCAGGACAGAATGTTCAAAAAAACCGAACCGCTTCCGCTCACTGAAGAGCAGGCGCAGGCTTACGAGGCGATAGCAGAGGCGATCGAAGACAAGCGGCACGATGTGTTTCTTCTTCACGGAGTGACCGGAAGCGGAAAAACGGAAGTCTATCTGCAATCGATCGAAAAGGTGCTGGAAGCCGGCAAAGAAGCGATCGTTCTCGTTCCGGAAATTTCGCTGACGCCGCAGATGGTCAACCGCTTTAAAGGCCGCTTTGGCTCACAGGTAGCCGTCTTGCACAGCGGGCTTTCAACAGGAGAAAAATATGATGAATGGCGGAAAATCCACCGCAAAGAAGTCCGGCTTGTCGTCGGGGCGCGCTCGGCGATTTTCGCGCCGTTTGAAAATCTCGGCATGATTATTATCGATGAAGAGCACGAAACATCGTACAAGCAGGAAGAGATGCCGAGATACCATGCGAAAGAAGCGGCGATTCAAAGGGCCGAATACCACCGTTGTCCGGTCGTCCTCGGCAGTGCGACGCCGACGCTCGAATCGTTTGCAAGGGCGAAAAAAGGCGTGTACAAGCTTCTTTCTCTCAAGCACCGCGTCAATCACCAAGTCATGCCTGACGTGTCTCTCGTTGATATGAGAGAGGAACTGCGCAGCGGAAACCGCTCGATGTTTTCCAAAGACTTAATGGCCGGACTTGAGGAAACCCTTGAAAAAGGAGAGCAGGCCGTTCTGTTTTTAAACAAAAGGGGATATTCCTCATTTGTCATGTGCAGGGACTGCGGATATGTCATCCAGTGTCCTCATTGCGAAATCTCGTTGACGTACCACAGGTATGGACAGCGTCTGAAGTGCCATTACTGCGGCTATGAAACCGGCATGCCGTCAAGTTGCCCCGAATGCGGAAGCGAGCATATCCGCTACTTTGGTACAGGTACACAGCGGGTCGAAGAAGAATTGACGAAAGTTCTGCCGGCTGCAAGGGTGATCCGCATGGACGTCGATACAACCTCGAGAAAAGGAGCGCATGAAAAGCTGCTCACATCCTTTGGCAAAGGCGAAGCCGATATTCTGCTCGGAACACAAATGATCGCCAAAGGGCTCGATTTTGAAAACGTCACGCTCGTCGGTGTTTTGAGCGCGGATACGATGCTTCACATCCCCGATTTCAGAGCCGCTGAAAAAACGTTCCAGCTGATGACGCAGGTGAGCGGAAGAGCGGGCCGCCACGAAAAGCCGGGCAAGGTGATCATTCAGACGTACACACCGTCCCATTACAGCATTCAGCTAACGAAAACGCACGATTATGAAACATTCTTCCGGCAGGAGATGCTGCACAGAAGGGAACAGGCCTATCCTCCCTATTATTATTTGGCGCTCGTCAGCGTATCGCACGAGGAAGTGACGAAGGCGGCGCTCGTGACTGAAAAAATCGCCAACTATTTAAAACAGAACATTTCAAGCGAGGCGAAGATTCTCGGCCCAGTCGCATCGCCGATCGCCAGGATCAAAGATAGATATCGCTATCAATGCGTGATAAAATACAAACAGGAAAACCAGCTTACATCGTTGCTTAAAAACATTATGGATCATTACAAACGAGATATTGAACAAAAGCAATTGATGATTTCGATCGACATGAATCCATATATGATGATGTAAAAATAACAGTGTGATGGAGGGCTTCTAGATTGGCAGTAAAACCGATCGTAACGTATCCGGCGGAGGTTCTTGAAACCCCTGCCGAACCCGTTGCGTCTTTTGATAAATCATTAAAGAAACTGCTCGACAATATGTATGATACGATGCTTGAGCTGGACGGAGTCGGACTTGCCGCCCCGCAAATCGGCGTTTCAAAAAGAGCGGCAGTCGTCGATATCGGCGATGACACGGGCAGAATTGAACTGGTCAACCCGGAGGTCGTCGAAGAGAGCGGTGAACAAACGGGTCCTGAAGGCTGTTTGAGCTTTCCCGATCTATACGGTGAAGTGAAGCGTTCGGATTATGTAAAGGTCAAGGCGTTCGACCGCCGCGGAAAACCGTTCATGATTGAAGCTGAAGGCTTTTTGGCGCGGGCGCTGCTGCATGAAATCGACCATTTGGACGGTATTTTATTCACATCAAAAGTAACGCGCTATTATGATGCGGAAGAACTTGAGGAAATGGAAGGATGATTGGATGACAAGGATCGTTTTTATGGGAACGCCGGATTTTTCCGTCCCGGTGCTCAGCACATTGATTGATGACGGCTATGAGGTGGTGGGTGTCGTCACACAGCCTGACCGCCCGAAAGGCAGAAAAAAAGTGATGACCCCTCCGCCTGTCAAGGAGGAAGCGCTGCGCCGCGGCATTCCCGTGCTCCAGCCTGAAAAAGTGAGGGAAGAAGCGGAGACGGACAAGATTTTGGCGCTTGAACCCGATTTAATCGTAACGGCGGCATTCGGACAGATCCTGCCGAAAAAGCTCCTCGATTATCCGAAATACGGCTGTATCAATGTCCATGCCTCACTTCTGCCCGAGCTGCGCGGAGGAGCGCCGATCCATTACGCCATTCTGGAAGGCAAAGAGAAAACAGGCGTGACGATCATGTACATGGTCGAAAAATTGGATGCAGGCGATATGCTTGCAAAAGTTGAAGTTGACATCGAAGAAACCGATAATGTCGGCACGCTCCACGACAAGCTGAGCAAAGCCGGGGCTGAGCTTCTTTCCGAAACGGTTCCGAAGGTCATTGACGGTTCGATAACCCCGGAAAAACAGGATGAACGGGAAGCGACATACGCGCCGAACATTAAACGCGAACAGGAACTGATCGACTGGTCAAAGCCCGGCGAAGTCCTGTACAACCAAGTCAGGGGCTTGAATCCTTGGCCTGTCGCATACACGGTTTTAAGCGGCCAGACGCTTAAAGTATGGGCTGCGAAAAAATGCGAAACCTTAAAACAGGCAGAGCCTGGAGAGATCGTCTCTGTTGATAAAGACGGCATTGTCGTCGCTGCCGGAAATGACACCGCGTTAAAATTAACGGAAGTGCAGCCTGCCGGCAAAAAAAGAATGAAGGCCGAAGATTTTGTCAGGGGCGCGGGTCTTCAAGCCGGTATGAAATTGGGGCATAACGATGAAAAATAATGTGAGAGAAGTCGCGCTTGATGCACTGATTAAGCTTGACCAGAATCAGGCATACAGCAATCTTTTGCTTCAGTCTGTCATGAAAGCGAACGATTTAAGCGACAAAGACAGAGGCCTTTTGACAGAGCTCGTTTACGGCACCCTTCAAAACAAGCTGGCGCTCGATTATATGCTGAAGCCGTTTATTAAAAAGCCGGAAAAGGTGAAAGACTGGGTCATCCATCTGTTGAGAATGTCGCTGTACCAGATGGAATACCTGGAGAAAATCCCTGACCGGGCCGCCCTTTTTGAAGCTGTTGAAATCGCTAAAAAACGCGGGCATAAAGGAATTTCTTCATTTGTTAACGGCGTTCTGCGCTCCGTGCAGAGGGAAGGCGTGCCTTCTTTTGCCGATATTGCCGACCCGATTGAACGCCTTGCGGTTGAGACAAGCCACCCGGAATGGCTTGTCAGAGAATGGACGGATGCCTACGGGTTCGAAGCGGCAGAACAAATCTGCCGGATTCACATGATCCCGCCGAAGCAGACGATCCGCGTCAACAGGCTGAAACACGACCGGGATACGCTTCTTTCCCGCCTGAATGGAGCGGGGATTGAGGCGGAAGAAGGCGACTTGTCCGAAGACGCTGTCAAACTGCAAAAAGGAACGATTGCGTCCACTCCTTTTTTCAAAGAAGGCGAAGTCACCATACAAGATGAAAGCTCAATGCTGGTAGCGAGAGCCCTCGGTCCTGAACGGGGAGAAACGGTGTTGGACGCCTGCGCAGCGCCGGGAGGAAAATCCACTCATATCGGCGAACTGCTCGAAGATACGGGAAAGGTCGTTTCCCTTGACCTTCATCAGCATAAAGTAAAGCTGATCAAAGAAGCGGCAGGCCGGATCGGGCTTTCCAACATTAAAGCAAGGGCGCTGGATGCCAGAAAAGCCGGCGAAGCCTTCGAACCGGAGCAGTTTGACCGGATTCTCGTCGACGCTCCGTGTTCGGGCTTCGGTGTCATCCGCAGAAAACCGGATCTCAAATACAGCAAAACGCCCGAAGACAGCGCGCGTCTCGCCGGGATTCAGCTGGCGATTTTAAACGAAATCGCACCTTTATTGAAAACAGGCGGGACATTGGTCTACAGCACATGCACAATGGACCCGACCGAAAATGAACAAGTCATGCATGCTTTTTTGAAAGAACACGACCAATTTGAAGCAGACCCCACCCTCGCCGAGCGGCTGCCCGAAAAAGCGGCGCCGTATGTCAAGGATGGAAGCATTCAAATCCTTCCCCACTACTTTGGAACGGACGGCTTCTTTATTTGCAGCATGAGAAAGAAGGGATCACAATAATGGAATCGAAACAAAAAGTGAGAAAAGAATTGCGGACAGAAAGACCGTCCATCTATTCTTTTGAAATAGAAGAACTGAAAAACTGGCTTTCGGAAAACGGCGAAAAGCCTTTCCGCGCCGCGCAAATATTCGAATGGCTTTACGAAAAGAGAGTCACGTCATTTGAAAAGATGACAAACCTTTCAAAAGAGCTGCGGACAAAGCTGAACGAGCATTTCGTATTAACGACGCTGAAAACGGCCGTCAAGCAGACTTCACAAGATGGAACGATGAAGTTTTTATTCGAGCTTCATGACGGCTACACGATCGAAACCGTATTAATGCGGCACGAATATGGCAATTCTGTTTGTGTAACGACACAGGTGGGCTGCCGAATCGGCTGTACGTTTTGCGCGTCGACCCTCGGCGGCTTAAAGCGGAACCTGGAAGCCGGAGAGATCGTCGCTCAGGTTGTCAAAGTGCAGCAGGCGCTTGATGAAACAGATGAACGCGTCAGTTCAATCGTCATTATGGGAATCGGCGAGCCGTTCGATAATTTTCAGGAAATGCTTGCATTCCTGAAAATCGTCAACCATGATAAAGGGCTGAATATCGGGGCGCGCCATATCACCGTATCAACGAGCGGGATCATTCCGAAAATCTATGAGTTTGCAGACGAGAAGCTGCAGATCAACTTTGCGATTTCCCTGCACGCGCCGAACACTGAGATCAGAAGCCGGCTGATGCCGATCAACAGAGCCTACAAGCTTCCGGAGCTGATGAAAGCGGTCGATTACTACATTAAGAAAACCGGCAGAAGGGTTACGTTTGAATACGGGCTTTTCGGCGGTGTCAACGATCAGGTTGAACACGCGGAAGAGCTGGCAGAATTGCTAAAAGGAATCAAATGCCACGTCAACTTGATTCCGGTCAACTATGTACCTGAACGAGACTATGTCAGAACACCGAAAGAACAGATTTTCGCCTTTGAAAAAACATTAAAGTCTCATGGAGTAAATGTCACGATCAGAAGAGAGCAAGGCCATGATATTGACGCTGCCTGCGGACAGCTTCGTGCAAAGGAGCGCCAAGAAGAGACGAGGTGAATCAAGGTTGAAAACAGCCTTAAAAACGGACAGGGGAAAAATACGCCAGCACAATGAAGACGATGCCGGCATTTTCACAGAAAAAAACGGACTGGTTTTAGCTGTTGTCTGCGATGGAATGGGAGGTCATCTGGCCGGCGATGTCGCCAGCAGGATGGCCGTCTCAGCCCTTCGGGATATCTGGGAGGAAACCGAAGAAGTCCCGGCTTCGCCGGCTGAATGCGAAGCGTGGCTGAAAGAGCAGATTTCAGCCGTCAACCAAAAACTTTTCGACCATTCGAGGGCGCATGAAGAGTGTCAGGGAATGGGAACAACAGTCGTCTGCGCTTTATACACGGGAAAAACGCTGACAGTCGCCCATATCGGAGACAGCCGCTGCTATCTCCTGCAAGACGGCCATTTCATACAGCTGACGGAAGATCACTCGCTTGTCAATGAACTCGTGCGGACAGGGGGGATTTCGAAAGAGGATGCCGAACACCATCCGCGGAAGAACGTGCTGACAAAAGCGCTCGGCACAGATCCGGAAGTGAAGGTTGAAGCCCATACTTTTGAAATCGAACCAGGCGATCAAGTTCTATTATGCTCTGACGGGCTGACGAATAAAGTAGATGATGAGACAATGAAGGATATGCTCACAGCTCTTTCTTCTGCGGAGGAAAAAGCGGAACAGCTCGTTCAGCTGGCCAATGACAACGGCGGCGAAGACAATATCACCGTCGCGCTATTGGAACTTCCTTCTCAAATAGAAGAAGGTGAAGACAAGTGTTAATCGGCAGACGGATCAGCGGACGTTACGAAATCCTGCGCGCCATCGGCGGCGGGGGGATGGCGAACGTTTATTTAGCGCTGGATATCATCCTCGACCGTGAAGTCGCGATAAAAGTACTGCGGTTTGACTTCGTTCACGATGCCGATTTTATCAGGCGGTTCAGAAGGGAAGCGCAGTCCGCTGCAAGCCTCGACCACCCGAATATCGTCAGCATTTACGATGTCGGAGAAGAAGATGACATCTATTATATCGTGATGGAGTACGTCGAGGGGATGACCCTGAAAGAATACATAAACCGAACAGGCCCGCTTCATCCGAAAGAAGCGGTCCAAATCATGGAGCAGATCGTATCCGCCATCGCACACGCCCATGATAACCAGATTGTTCACCGGGATATTAAGCCCCATAACATTTTGATCGACCATATGGGCCACATTAAAGTGACCGATTTCGGCATCGCCATGGCGCTCAGCTCGACGACCATCACGCACACCAACTCGGTTTTGGGCTCTGTCCATTATTTGTCGCCCGAACAGGCGAGAGGCGGATTGTCTACGAAAAAATCCGATATCTACTCGCTCGGCATCGTGCTTTTCGAGCTGCTGACGGCGCGTATGCCGTTTGAAGGAGAATCGGCGGTCAGCATCGCGCTGAAGCATCTGCAATCAGAAACGCCGTCGGTGAAAAGGTGGAACCCGGCCGTGCCGCAAAGCATAGAAAACATCGTCCTGAAAGCGATGGCAAAAGATCCATTCCACCGCTATGAAGCGGCTGAAGAGATGGAATCCGATTTAAAAACGGCTTTCGACCCGGACAGGCTCAACGAAAAGCGATTCACGATTCCATCTGATGATGAGATGACGAAAGCTGTTCCGATCATCAAAAACCTGCCGGAAGACGAGAGCAGCCACAAGTCCGGCGACGGAGAAGCGGAAGCAGCTCCGTTATCAAAAAAAGAAAAGAAGAAGCAGGCAAAAGCAAACAAGAAGAAAAAAAGAAAGAAATGGCCGCTTATATTGCTGACGGTGTTTTTCGTTCTCGCTGTGTCAGCCGTCTTGGCTTTAACGGTGTTTCCGTCGCTCTTTATTCCAAAAGACGTAGCAGTTCCCGACGTAGCCGGCCTCGAGTATGAAGAAGCCGTCGTCAAGCTTGAAGACGAAGGGTTTGAAGTGGATCCTAATGCTGAAGACATTGCCGACGATAAAATTGAAGAAGGGATGATCGTGAAAACGGATCCTGCAGCCGGCGATATTGTAAAGGAAGGCTCAACTGTCAAGCTTTATAAAAGCTCAGGCAAAGAGAAAACAGAAGTGGAAGATGTGGTCGGCCAGAAAGTCGACGCCGCTAAAAAGCTTCTCGAACAAAAAGGCTTTAAAAACATCAAGACAGAAGAAGTGCACCATGAAGAAGAAGCGGGCACCATCATCGAACAGGACCCTGCAGCCGGCACCGAAATCGTTGCCGCCGACGACGAGATCAAATTAACGGTCAGCCTCGGTCCGGAAGCCATTACTTTAAGGGATTTAAAAACATACAGCAAACAGGCGGCTTCGGGCTATTTGGACGACCATCAGCTTGTCCTTGTCGAAAAGGAGGCGCATTCTGAAGATGTGCCGGAAGGTCAGGTCATCAAACAAAAGCCGGGGGCGGGGGCATCCGTCAAGCCGGGAGACAAAGTCGAGGTTACGTTTTCGCTCGGACCTGAGAAAAAACCCGTCAAAACGGTGACCGAGAAAATTGATATCCCTTATGAACCGGGAGCGGAGGGCGAAGAACAAAACGTCCAAATTTCGATCGATGATGAAGAACACAGCATTTCCGACGTCTACGAAAATTTCAAAATCACGGCGCCGGCAGAGCGGACGATCAAATTCAGGATTGCGCCCGGCCAAAAAGGGTATTATCAAGTAACGATCAACGATAAGGTAGTCAGGTCAAAAACGATTGAATATCCTGAGGATGAATAAGGGAGGTGCAATATGCCTGAGGGCAAAATCATTAAAGCATTAAGCGGATTTTACTATGTTTTGGATGGCGATCAGATCATTCAGTGCAGGGGAAGAGGGGTTTTCAGAAAAAATAAAGTCACCCCTCTCGTCGGCGACGATGTCGTCTACCAGGCCGAAAACGATAAAGAAGGCTACATTCTCGAAATTAAAGACAGATTCAATGAATTGGTCAGACCCCCGATCAGCAACGTGGATCAGGCGGTTCTCGTGTTTTCGGCAAAGGAGCCGACATTTAGCACGTCGCTATTGGATCGTTTTTTAGTGCTGGTTGAGGCGGGTGACATCAGGCCGATCATCTGCATTACGAAAATGGACCTCGTAGATGATGACGCGCTCAAAGAGCGGATTCACCAATATGCCGAAGACTACCGGAACATCGGGTACAGCGTCTATCTGACATCGATGAAAAACGGAAGCGGCATCGATGACATCGTCTCCCATTTTCAAGATAAAATCACCGTATTCGCCGGCCAGTCCGGCGTGGGCAAGTCTTCGCTTTTAAATGCGATCAGCCCCGACCTTGAACTGAAAACCGCCGGGATTTCCGCTCACTTGGGAAGGGGAAAGCATACGACCCGCCATGTCGAGCTGATCGATATAAACGGCGGGCTCGTCGCGGACACCCCGGGCTTCAGCTCGCTTGAGTTTGCCGGTATTGAAGCTGAAGATTTAGGATCTGCGTTTTTGGAAATCGGCGAAAAAAGCGCCGAATGCAAGTTCCGCGGGTGCCTGCATATGAAAGAGCCGAACTGCGCCGTCAAACGCGCCGTGGAAAACGGTGAAATCACACAGTATCGCTACGACCATTATGTTGAATTTTTAACAGAGATCAAAGATAGAAAGCCGAGGTATTAAGATATGGTATATGTTGCTCCTTCGATTCTTTCCGCCGATTTTGCCCGTCTAGGGGAAGAGATTCGGGATGTTGAACAAGGCGGCGCCGATTTCATCCACATCGATGTAATGGACGGCCATTTCGTTC
Organism: Bacillus sp. LB7; assembly: GCF_030449715.1. Classification (NCBI taxonomy): domain Bacteria; kingdom Bacillati; phylum Bacillota; class Bacilli; order Caryophanales; family Bacillaceae; genus Bacillus; species Bacillus sp. LB7. Next base: position 201,679 of record NZ_JASGCA010000006.1, on the reverse strand, counting down.
CCAATCTGACCATCGGGCCGCTTGTAGTGGAAGCCGTCCGCCCGATCACTGAACTTCCGCTCGACGTTCATTTAATGATCGAAGCGCCTGATCGCTATATACCTGCTTTTGCAAAAGCGGGCGCCGATATTTTGTCCGTCCATGTTGAAGCGTGCCCGCACCTTCACAGGACGATCCAGCTCATCAAAGAGCAAGGAGTCAAAGCAGGTGTCGTCTTGAATCCGCATACCCCTGTGCAGCAGATCGAGCATGTGCTTGAAGACCTTGATCTCGTACTATTGATGACAGTGAACCCGGGCTTCGGCGGACAGTCGTTTATTTCCTCAGTCCTGCCGAAAATCAGGCAGGTCAAGGAGATGGCCGAACAAAAAGGGCTCGCCGACCTGCTGATTGAAGTGGACGGCGGCGTTAACAAAATGACGGCAAGACAGTGTATCGAAGCGGGAGCGAACCTGCTTGTTGCGGGCTCTGCCGTTTATAACGAAAAAGACCGGAAAAAAGCCATTTCCGATATAAAAGGTGCGCTTGGGTAAGGTTTCCCGATGAAGAAGAGCCGGCTTTCTCAAGCTGCGCTCTTTTTTTAGGGCGTTCACAGAAAGGACAATGCGATGAAAACGATCAATATTGTAGCGGGAGGCCCTGATCATCTCATTCCCGACTTGCTGCAGTATCAGGACGGGGAGGCGCTTTGGGTCGGGGTTGACAGAGGCGCTGTCACCCTTTTGGAAGCGGGGATCGTGCCTGATGAAGCGTTCGGGGATTTTGACAGCATCACAGACGAGCAAAAAAAAGCGATTGAAAAGGCCGCTCCCCGCCTCCATATTTATCAGGCGGAAAAAGATCAGACGGATTTGGATCTTGCGTTGAGCTGGGCCGTCGAACAGCGGCCTTCATTCATCAGAATGTTCGGCATTTCGGGAGGCAGAGCAGACCATTTTCTCGGGAATCTGCATCTCCTTTACACCGCGATCAAGCAAAACGTCAAGACCATCATGATCGACCGCCAAAATACGATCAGCATGCATCCCCCAGGTTCCTACACCGTCATGCATGATCTAACAAAACCGTACATTTCATTCCTGCCGTTTACGGAGACGGTAAAAAACCTTTCCCTCGAAGGATTTAAGTATTCTTTAAATAAGTGTCATATTGCTCTCGGTTCGACACTATGTATTAGTAACGAACTCATCCATTCACAAGGTGCTTTTTCGTTTTCTGAAGGCATATTAATAATGATAAGAAGCACTGATTAAATATCCTGGCGCTTCCGCTCGCTTTGTGTATGGGATCCGATGTTGAAGGTGGATGCGGTTGCGGACTCTTTGAGGAGGGAAGGGAATGAAATTTTACACCATTAAATTACCGAAGTTTTTAGGGGGAATCGTCCGGGCGATGCTTGGCTCGTTTCGCAAAGACTAAGAAGCGCCGGGTGCGCTTTTTTTGCGGAGCGGGTCATAGGGCTCTCCCCGGATGGCAAAAGAACGAAAAAACGCCTGCCTAAAGCGTACAGTCGCTCTTGGCAGGCGTTTATTTTTTCTTATACACGCTCAACTTTTCCAGATTTCAAAGCTCGAGCAGATACATATACTTTTTTAGGCTTGCCGTTCACAAGGATGCGCACTTTTTGAACGTTAGCGCCCCATGTGCGTTTAGAAGCGTTCATCGCGTGAGAACGAGAGTTGCCAGAACGTGATTTTCTGCCTGTAATAACGCATTTACGTGCCATTTGTTTCCCTCCTAACTATCAAAAAAAACATCATCATTCATTATCAGTTGATCACCTGTGATGCTTCAGATACTTTAATAATTTACCACAGCTAAAAACCGTTTGCAACTATTGATTACTCTGCTTTCAAGAAAAATTCCTTGACATCTTGAAAAAATGAACGCGCTGTAGTATAAGTAGGGTTAGGTTTGGAGAGAAGCCTGCCTGTTCTTTTAAAAAGAAGGTCCTTATAGTAGAATGATGTTAACCAGAGGTCAGAAGCGAGACTCGAAAAGGAGGAACCAACGTGTCCATTGAATTCCGAACAAAATACGGACAGATTGATATATCAAACGAAGTGGTCGCCATGGTTGCGGGAGGCGCAGCGATCGACTGCTACGGGATCGTAGGTATGGCATCCAAGAACCAAATTAAAGACGGACTGACTGAAATCCTCAGAAAAGAAAACTTTGCAAGAGGCATCATCGTCCGCCAAGAAGAAGATCGTATTCATATTGACATGTACATCATTGTCAGCTACGGAACAAAAATTTCAGAAGTGGCACATAATGTTCAAACAAAAGTCAAATATACGCTCGACCATACAGTGGGTCTTGCAGTGGATTCCGTAAATATTTACGTTCAAGGAGTACGAGTGACGAACCCGTAGTTAGGAGGAAAACAAGAGTGTCTATACGAAATCTGGATGGAAAAGCTTTTGCAGAAATGGTTCTGTACGGCGCACGCCATCTGTCTCAAAACGCAAATGTAGTTGATGCGTTAAACGTATTTCCGGTTCCGGACGGAGATACAGGAACGAACATGAATCTGTCGATGACATCCGGTGCAAAAGAAGTGGAGCAGATCGATGCCGCCAATATCGGCAAAGTGGCACAAAGCCTGTCAAGAGGGCTTCTGATGGGAGCGCGGGGAAACTCGGGCGTCATTTTATCCCAGCTGTTCAGAGGCTTTGGCAAATCGATTGAACAAAAATCGGAAATTAACGCGAAAGAATTTGCCGCCGCGTTTCAGGCCGGAGTGGACACCGCCTACAAGGCCGTCATGAAGCCTGTCGAAGGCACGATCTTGACGGTTGCCAAAGATGCGGCAAAAAAAGCAGTGCTCACCGCTCAAACTGAAACCGATATCATCAAGGTGATGGAAGCCGTCGTGAATGAAGCGGAGGCTTCATTGGAGCGGACGCCTGAGCTGCTTCCGGTTTTAAAGGAAGTCGGTGTCGTCGACAGCGGCGGAAAAGGGCTTCTTTACGTGTATGAAGGGTTTCTCGCTTCTTTAAAGGGAGAAAAGCTTTCTGAAAAAGCGGCCGCACTTCCGTCATTGAATGATCTTGTCAGCGCGGAGCACCATAAAAACGCTCAAAGCCACATGAACACAGAAGACATCGAATTCGGCTATTGCACGGAGTTTATGGTGAAGCTTGACAGCGGCAAAAGAAACTTTAATGAAGATGCGTTCCGCCAGGATTTAAGCGGCTTCGGTGATTCGCTGCTCGTCGTCTCAGACGAAAATATCGCCAAGGTGCACATCCATGCCGAATATCCGGGGGAAGTCATGACTTATGCGCAAAAATACGGCAGCCTCATCAACATGAAAATCGAAAATATGAGAGAACAGCATACCGCGATTCTCAGTCAGAACAAACAGGAGACAGCTGCACCGGCTGAAAAAGCGCCGGCAGAAAAACAGCCGTACGGCATCGTCACAGTTGCTATGGGAGAAGGGATCGCCGAGCTTTTCGAAAGCATCGGCGCCACAAAGGTCATAGAAGGCGGTCAGACGATGAATCCGAGCACGGAAGACATCGTTCAGGCGATCAAAGACGCCAATGCAGACACGGTCGTGATTCTGCCGAATAATTCAAACATTGTCATGGCGGCGAACCAGGCCGCGGATGTTGCCGGACAACATGTGATTGTCATTCCGACGAAGACCGTTCCTCAAGGGATGGCCGCGCTCCTCGCATTCAACCCGGCTCTTGGAGCGGACGAGAACGAAGCCGCGATGCTCGGTGCGATCGGCGAGGTGAAAAGCGGACAAATCACCTATGCGGTCAGAGACACAAACATTGACGGCATCGATATTAAAAAAGGCGATTTTATGGGCATCTTAAACGGGAAAATCGTTGAGACGGCATCTGACCAGTTAACAGCAGCGAAAAAGCTGCTCGCAGGCATGATCGATGAAGACAGTGAAATCGTCACTGTGATCAAAGGGGAAGACGCGCCGGAAGAAGAGGCCGAAGAACTCGCAGCCTTTATCAGCGAGACGTACGAAGACGTTGAAGTGGAAGTGCACGACGGTAAACAGCCGCTGTATTCCTACATTCTGGCTGTTGAATAATCGATCAAAGGCAGAAGGGCATGATGATAAAAGCCCTTCTCTTCTTTTGGCTTTTTTTAAAGCAGCCGCCGTTCGGGCGTTGTCTGCTTGCCAATTAGGGAATGATCGATTAGTCTAAAAAAAACGGCTTTTTTTCCTCCGTACAGCGGGGGAATCTGTGTGTAAAAGGGGGATAAGGATGAAGTACAGAAGTGTGTTTGATATTATCGGGCCCGTCATGATCGGTCCGTCAAGTTCTCATACGGCCGGCGCGGCCAGAATCGGCAGAGTCGCCAGAAGCGTGTTTGGAAGGGAGCCTAAACAAATCGTTGTGTCATTGTACGGTTCTTTTGCCGAGACGTATAAAGGACATGGAACAGATGTTGCGATCATCGGCGGCCTTTTGGATTTTGATACATTTGATGAAAGAATCAAAGATTCGATCCGCCTAGCCGAAGAAAAGGGAATCGCCATCGAGTTCCGGGAAGAAGAAGCGGTTCCGAAGCATCCCAATACAGCCCGCATCCTCATCTCTGATGATGAAGGCTCCCTTGAACTCGCAGGCATCTCAATCGGCGGAGGGAAAATCGAAATCATTGAGCTGAACGGCTTTGAGCTCAGATTGTCGGGAAATCACCCCGCTATTTTAGTCGTCCATAACGACCGCTACGGAACGATTGCAGGCGTAGCCAATGTGCTTGCGAAGTTCGCAATCAACATCGGCCATATGGAAGTGGCCCGCAAAGACGTCGGCCAGGAAGCGCTCATGACGATTGAGGTCGATCAAACGATCGATCCGGCTGTTTTTGAAGAATTGAGAGCGCTGCCGAACATCATTGAGGTGACCCAGATCGCTGACTAAAAGGAGGGTGAGACGATATGTTTCGAAATGTGAAAGAATTAATTCAGCTGACAAAAGAAAAGAACGTGTCCATCTCTGAAATCATGATCACGCAGGAGATCGAGGTGTCAGGCCGGACGCGGGAAGAAATATTCGAGCAGATGGAAGCCAACTTGGCCGTGATGGAAGATGCCGTTCAAAAAGGTGTTGAAGGCGTCGTGTCGCACTCCGGATTGACGGGCGGAGACGCCGTTAAGCTTCAAGCCTACCTCAAATCGGGCAAAGGGCTGTCAGGGGATGTCATCCTTGACGCTGTCAGCAAAGCGGTTGCGACAAATGAAGTCAACGCTGCGATGGGAACGATTTGCGCAACGCCGACAGCCGGATCGGCCGGCGTTGTCCCGGGGACGCTTTTTGCGGTAAAAGAGAAACTTCAGCCGACGAAAGAGCAGATGGTCCGCTTTTTATTTACATCGGGAGCGTTCGGATTCGTCGTTGCCAACAATGCGAGCATTTCGGGAGCCGCAGGAGGCTGTCAGGCTGAAGTCGGCTCGGCCTCGGGCATGGCGGCTGCCGCCATCGTCGAAATGGCGGGCGGAACCCCTGAACAGTGCGCCGAAGCGATGGCGATCGCTTTAAAAAACGTACTCGGTCTAGTCTGCGATCCTGTCGCAGGGCTCGTCGAGGTGCCGTGTGTGAAGCGGAACGCGATGGGCGCAGCGAACGCGATGGTCGCGGCTGATATGGCGCTTGCCGGCATTACAAGCCGCATTCCATGCGATGAAGTGATCGATGCGATGTACAAAATCGGGCAGACGATGCCGACGGCGCTGAGGGAAACAGGCCGGGGCGGTCTTGCCGCAACACCGACGGGCAAAGAATTGGAGAAAAAAATATTCGGAGGAGCGTCAGCGGCACGTGGAACACAATCTGCAACTTAATATATCTGTTATAAAAGGCGTCGGGACGGAAACGGAAAAAACGTTAAATGAGCTCGGAATCTATACGGTTCTCGATCTTTTAAACTACTTCCCGTACCGATATGACGATTATGAATTGCGCGATTTGGAAGAAGTGGCACACGACGAACGAGTGACGGTGGAAGGGAAGGTTCACAGCGAGCCTTCTCTTGCCTATTACGGGAAAAAGCGGAGCCGCCTCACGTTCCGGCTATTGGTCGGAAACTATTTGATTACAGCGGTTTGTTTTAACAGGCCTTATTTGAAAAAAAAGCTTGCAATCGGTTCGATCGTTACCGTAACCGGAAAATGGGACAAGCACAGACAATCCGTGATGGTGCAGGAGTTGAAAAACGGGCCGCACCAAGGTGACCAGTCGATTGAACCCGTTTACTCCGTCAAAGAAAACATCACCGTAAAGACGATAAGAAAATTGATTCAGGAAGCCGTCCGCAGCCATTTGCCGTCTGCCGAAGACCCCCTTCCGGAAAAGCTTCGGACCGCCTATAAACTTCTGTCTTATCAGGAGGCGGTAAAGGCGATGCACAAGCCCGAGTCGAGGGAAGCTTTAAAACATGCGCGGCGCCGCTTTGTATATGAAGAATTTTTACTGTTTCAGCTGAAAATGCAGGCTTTGCGGAAGTTCGAGCGGGAAGCGTCCGACGGAATCAGCCACACCTTTCAGCCGGAAGACGTCAATTCGTTTGTCAAAAGCCTCCCGTTTCCTTTGACAAACGCGCAGGCGAAAGCGCTCGACGACATATTAAAGGACATGGCTTCAGGGTATAAAATGAACCGGCTTTTGCAAGGAGACGTCGGATCAGGCAAAACGGCCGTCGCCGCGATTGCTTTATACGCCTCGCTGCTTTCAGGATTCCAGGGAGCGATGATGGTGCCGACCGAAATACTGGCGGAACAGCACGCCGATTCATTGGTATCCCTCTTTGAGCAGCACGATGTCAATGTTGCGCTTTTAACAAGCTCTGTGAAAGGGAAAAGGAGAAGAGAGCTTTTAGAAAGATTAAAAGAAGGAGAAATTGATATTTTGGTTGGGACGCACGCCCTTATTCAGGACGATGTCCATTTTAAACAGCTCGGACTCGTGATCACCGATGAACAGCACCGCTTCGGCGTCGAGCAAAGAAAAAAACTGAGAAGCAAAGGGAAAGATCCCGATGTCTTGTTTATGACGGCGACGCCGATTCCGAGAACACTGGCGATCACGGTTTTCGGGGAAATGGATGTGTCCGTCATCGATGAAATGCCGGCTGGGCGAAAGCGGATCGAGACTTATTGGGTGAAGCATGACATGCTCGAACGAATTCTCGCGTTTATCGAAAAAGAACTGAAAAAAGGCAGACAGGCATATGTGATTTGTCCCTTGATTGAAGAATCGGACAAGCTTGACGTTCAAAACGCGATCGATGTGCACAGCATGCTGACCCATGCTTTCAAAGGAAGGTGGCAGATCGGCCTTATGCACGGAAAGCTGTCAAATGACGAGAAAGAACAGGTGATGAGGCAGTTCAGCAAAAACGAATGCCAGATTCTCGTTTCCACAACCGTCGTTGAAGTCGGGGTAAACGTTCCGAATGCAACGGTCATGCTGATCTATGATGCCGACCGGTTCGGCCTTTCCCAGCTCCACCAGCTTCGAGGCCGGGTCGGGCGGGGCGACCACCAGTCGTATTGCATCTTGATGGCAGACCCGAAATCAGAAACAGGCAAAGAGCGCATGAGCATCATGTCTGAGACGACCGACGGCTTTGAGCTTTCTGAAAAGGACCTTGAACTGAGAGGACCCGGGGACTTCTTCGGCAAAAAACAGAGCGGGATGCCGGAGTTTAAAGTCGCTGACATGGTTCACGACTACCGCGCGCTGGAAACGGCAAGAAGAGACGCTGCAGAACTTGTCTCTTCAAAGGCGTTCTGGACGGATGCCGAATATGAAAGCCTGCGGGAACACTTGCACAACAGCGGGGTGATGGACGGAGAAAAGCTGAGCTGACCTGGAATCCTGTGAAATTTTATCGTCGGCGGGTAAAGAAAGATTGCATTCCAATCTATGAAATTATATACTACTATTAGTACCTAGTCATAATTGCGCGGATGGTGTTTAAAAACATGAGAAAAAGTAAGAGAGAACGCCAAGAATTGCTGCAGCAGACGATTCGTACGACCCCGTTTATTACGGACGAGGAGTTAGCGGAGAAATTTAACGTCAGCATTCAGACGATTCGCTTGGACCGTTTGGAACTTTCCATACCTGAACTGAGAGAAAGAATCAAAAGTGTTGCCGAGAAATCTCTTGAAGATGAAGTCAAGTCTCTCCCGCTCGACGAGGTCATTGGCGAGATCATTGATTTGGAGCTGGATGAGCACGCGATTTCCATTCTGGAGATCAGAACGGAGCATGTGTTCAGCCGAAATCAAATCGCCAGGGGGCACCATTTGTTTGCCCAGGCCAACTCGCTCGCAGTCGCCCTTATCGACGATGAGCTCGCATTGACGGCCAAAGCGGACATCCGCTTTACCAGGCAGGTCAAGCAAGGCGAACGGGTCGTTGCAAAAGCGAAAGTCGTAAAGCTTGATAAAGATAAAGGCAGAACGGTTGTTGAAGTGAACAGCTATGTTGCCGAAGAGCCTGTGTTTTCAGGCGAATTTGTCATGTATCGTTCAAAACAATCATAGAAGGTGGCGCGTAAGTCATGAAAATTGCTGTAGATGCCATGGGAGGGGACAATGCTCCCAAAGCGGTTATTGAAGGCGTGATGAAAGCGGTCGAAGATTTCGAAGACCTCGAGATCACGCTGATCGGCGACCGGGAAAAAATAGCCGCCCATTTAACGGAACACGGGCGGATCACTGTTAAACATGCGGAAGAAGTCATCGAGGCGACAGACGAACCAGTCAGAGCCGTCAGAAGAAAGAAGAATTCATCGATGGTTCTGATGGCCGGGGAAGTCGCCGAAGGCAGGGCGGATGCCTGCATTTCCGCCGGAAACACCGGAGCGCTTATGACGGCCGGGCTCTTTATCGTCGGCCGGATTGAAGGGATTGAAAGGCCTGCGTTGGCGCCGACATTGCCGACTGTCTCCGGAGACGGCTTTCTCCTTCTTGATGTCGGAGCGAATGTGGACGCCAAGCCCGAACATCTCGTTCAATACGCCATTATGGGATCTGTTTACGGAGAACAGGTGCTGGGCGTCAAAAATCCGCGCATCGGACTTTTAAACGTCGGAACCGAAGACAAAAAAGGAAATGAGCTTGCCAAGCAGACCTTTCAAAAATTAAAGGAAACCGATTTGAACTTCATCGGCAACGTGGAAGCGCGCGACATGCTGGACGGAGTCGCTGATGTCATCGTGACAGACGGCTTTACCGGTAACATTGCCTTGAAAACGGTCGAGGGTGCGGCGCTGTCCATTTTTAAAATGCTGAGAACGACGCTGACTTCGAGCTTCACGGCGAAGCTCGCCGCCTCTGCGCTGAAGCCGAAGCTGAAAGAAATGAAAACGAAAATGGATTACTCTGAATACGGCGGAGCCGGATTGTTCGGCTTAAAGGCGCCCGTCATCAAAGCGCACGGATCATCTGACGGACGCGCCGTTTATCACGCGATCCGCCAGGCCAGAGAGATGGTCAGCCAAAATGTCGCGGCATTTATCGAAGAAAAAATTCAACAAAAAGCAGATGAATAGTCTGGAGGTTTTAACATATGGGCAAGATTGCTTTTCTATTCCCGGGCCAAGGTTCGCAGCATATCGGCATGGGACACGAATTGTATAAAAAAGAACCGAATGCAAAGAAGATATTTGAAGAAGCGGATCAAACGCTTGAAACAAAACTGAGCACCCTCATGTTTGAAGGGGATGCAAAGGAACTGACGCTTACATACAACGCGCAGCCAAGCCTTTTAACGGCGAGCACCGCAGCGCTTCAAAAACTGAAGGAATGCGGCATTAAAGCCGACTATGCGGCAGGGCACAGCCTCGGCGAGTACAGCGCATTGGTAGCTGCCGGCGCCTTGTCGTTTAAAGACGCGGTTTATGCTGTCAGAAAGCGCGGCGAATTTATGAATGAAGCCGTGCCGGCAGGTGAAGGCGCGATGGCCGCCATTCTCGGGATGGACAGCCAGGCGCTGAAAGAAGTGACGGACAAAGTTTCTGAAGAAGGAAATCTTGTTCAGCTCGCCAATTTGAACTGCCCCGGGCAGATCGTCATCTCGGGAACAGCTAAAGGCGTTGAGCTTGCTTCAGAGCTTGCCAAAGAAAAGGGCGCAAAACGCGCGATCCCTCTCGAAGTCAGCGGGCCGTTCCATTCCGACCTGATGAAGCCGGCAGCTGATAAGCTTCGTGAAGTTCTTGATGCGTGCAAGATCAAAGATGCAGCCATTCCGGTCGTCTCCAACGTAACAGCCGACTTTGTAACGGATAAAGACGACATTAAGAATAAACTGATTGAACAGCTGTATTCCCCTGTGCGATTTGAAGAAACAATCAGCCGCCTGATTGACGAAGGCGTGACGACGTTCATCGAAATCGGTCCCGGAAAGGTTTTGTCAGGGCTTGTAAAGAAAGTGAACCGCAGAGTCAAAACGATTGCCGTGTCAGACCCGAACACAATTGAACTTGCCGTTCAAACGTTGAAGGAGGAAAACGAAAATGCTGGAAAATAAAACAGCCGTTGTGACAGGAGCCTCAAGAGGGATCGGCTGCGCGATCGCCCTGGACCTGGCGAAAAACGGAGCGAATGTCGTCGTCAACTACGCGGGAAATGAAGCGAAAGCGAACGAAGTTGTAGACGAAATCAAAGCGCTCGGCCGTGATGCGTTTGCCTTTAAAGCGGACGTTTCAAATGCGGATGAGGTTCAGGCCATGATAAAGGAAGCGGTCGGACGCTTCGGCTCGCTTGACATCCTTGTCAACAATGCGGGCATTACAAAAGACAATCTGTTCATAAGAATGAAAGAAGATGAATGGGACGACGTCATTAACATAAACTTAAAAGGTGTGTTCAATTGTTCAAAAGCTGTGACAAGACAGATGATGAAACAAAGAAGCGGCCGGATCATCAACATCACCTCGGTTGTAGGCGTCGTCGGTAACGCCGGGCAGGCCAACTATGTCGCGGCTAAATCAGGCGTGATCGGCTTGACGAAAACGCTGGCGAAAGAGCTTGCGTCTAGAAACATCACCGTTAATGCAATCGCACCGGGGTTTATTTCGACGGAAATGACGGACAAGCTGACAACAGACATTCAAGACGAAATGCTGAAGCAGATTCCGCTTGCACGGTTCGGCGATCCGTCTGACATCAGCAGCGCCGTTGTTTTCCTCGCATCTGACCATGCGAGCTACATGACCGGCCAGACGCTGAACATCAACGGCGGAATGGCTATGGTTTAAACGAAATCAAAAATTGAATTATCTCTGGTTTTTTAAAAACGAATCAACTATAATACTTGAGGGGAGGTGAATAGCTATGGCAGACGCATTAGAGCGTGTAACAAAAATCATCGTAGACCGCCTCGGCGTGGATGAAGCCGACGTCACTCTTGAAGCTTCTTTTAAAGAGGATTTAGGCGCTGATTCCCTTGATGTAGTTGAGCTTGTCATGGAACTTGAAGACGAGTTTGATATGGAGATTTCTGACGAAGATGCTGAAAAGATTGCAACAGTCGGTGACGCTGTGAACTACATAAATAGTAAGCAGTAAGCTCATTTAAAGTCCCGTTTAAAGACGGGGCTTTATCCCTTTATAAATGCGGCTTTAATTTTAATGTTTTGCCGATGATACACGACCCTGCCTTTTCATAGGAGGTGAGGTGAACTTGATGTGCCCATATGGAGGTTGCTATGTCAAAACATTCACATTTCAGAGACAAAAAAATGTTTCAAAAGAAAGCGGAGCAGTTTAAAAAGTTTCAGGAACGGATTTCGGTTCAATTTCAAAACGAGAAGCTTTTATATCAAGCATTTACACATTCATCTTATGTGAATGAGCATCGAAAGAAGCCATATGAAGATAATGAGAGGCTTGAATTTTTAGGAGACGCCGTTTTGGAACTGACGATTTCTCAATTTTTATACGCCAAATACCCGGCGATGAGCGAGGGTGATTTGACGAAATTGAGAGCGGCGATCGTATGTGAGCCTTCTTTGGTTTCCCTGGCCCACGAGCTTTCTTTCGGAGAGCTTGTTCTATTGGGAAAAGGAGAGGAAATGACTGGAGGAAGAAAGCGTCCGGCGCTTTTAGCCGATGTGTTTGAAGCTTTTATCGGTGCGCTCTATCTGGATCAGGGGCTCGAAGCTGTCGTGGCCTTTCTGAAAGCGTACGTTTTCCCTAAAATCGACGATGGTGCTTTTTCTCATGTGATGGATTTTAAAAGCCAGCTGCAGGAATTTGTACAGCGCGACGGACGAGGTATTCTGGAATATAAAATCCTTCAGGAAAAAGGACCGGCGCACAACCGCGAATTTGAAGCAAACGTATCGCTAAAAGGAGAAGTACTTGGGGTGGGAAGCGGCCGTTCCAAAAAAGAAGCAGAACAGCATGCCGCTCAAGAAGCGCTTGCGAAGCTGCAAAAACACCATATGAAACAATAAATCCCCCTTGCAAAACTCAGGGGGATTTCAATGTATTTTAAGCCTTTTCGATGGGGTTATGATAGAATTGTAATACTTTAATACATAAGGAGGATCACCATGTTCCTCAAACGTTTAGACGTGATAGGATTTAAATCGTTTGCAGAACGAATTTCTGTAGATTTTGTAAAAGGCGTGACAGCTGTCGTCGGCCCGAACGGCAGCGGAAAAAGCAACATTACCGACGCGATCCGCTGGGTGCTCGGTGAACAGTCCGCCAAATCGCTCAGAGGCGGCAAAATGGAAGACATCATTTTTGCCGGCAGCGATTCGCGGAAAAAGCTGAATCTTGCCGAAGTGACGCTGACGCTTGACAATGACGACCGCTTTTTGCCGATCGATTTTCACGAAGTCAGTGTGACGAGAAGAGTCTACAGATCGGGGGAAAGCGAATTTCTCATCAACAACCAGCCGTGCCGCCTGAAAGATATCATCGATCTTTTTATGGATTCGGGGCTTGGAAAAGAAGCGTTTTCCATCATCAGCCAAGGCAAAGTCGAAGAGATTTTAAGCAGCAAGGCTGAAGAGCGGAGAAGCATCTTCGAAGAAGCGGCCGGCGTATTAAAATATAAAACGAGAAAGAAAAAAGCCGAAAACAAGCTGTTTGAGACACAGGACAACTTGAACCGGGTTGAAGACATCCTCCATGAGCTCGAGGGGCAGGTGGAGCCGCTGAAAGTGCAGGCATCGATCGCCAAAGACTACCTTGAAAAAAAGGATGAGCTTGAAAAAATCGAAATCTCGTTAACGGCGTATGATATCGAAGAGCTTCACGGAAAATGGGAAGCCCTTCAGCAAAAAGTCGAAAAGGTGAAAGACGAAGAAATGTCCTCGTCTGCGGCCATCCAGGCAAAGGAAGCCAAAATCGAAGAGGCAAGAGACAAAATTCAAGCGCTCGACGAATCGGTCGATGAACTTCAGCAAGTGCTGCTTTTGACTAGCGAGGAACTGGAGAAGCTTGAAGGCCGGAAAGAAGTGCTGAAGGAACGCAAAAAAAACGCGACGCAAAACAGAGCTCAGCTTGAAGAAGCGCTCGTCCAGCGCAGTGAAAAAGAGAGCAGCCTGAAAGAGAAAATCGCCGCGCAGAAGCTTGTGTTTGAAAAGCTCGAGGCCGAAGCAAAAGAGCTTGCCCGAAAGGTGAAAGAAAAGAATCAGGCTCTCTCCGGATACAGCGAAAATGTAGAAGAAGAAATCGAACAGCTGAAAAGCGATTATTTCGAGCTCTTGAACGAACAGGCATCCGTCCGGAACGAGCTTCAATTTCTTGAAGACCAAATGTCCCAATCCGCGGCGCAGCAAAAACGGCTCGCGCAAAACAATGAAAAATATTTAAGCGAGCGGAAGGAAATCGCCGACCGAAAGATGAAAACCGAACACGAATTCAGCCTCGTCGACGAGCGCCTTCACAGCCAGATTCAAGCATTCAGGGACGCGCAAAAAAGCTATGAACAGAAAAAAAGCCAGTACGAGAAAAAGGAATCCGCCCTTTACCAGGCTTATCAATACGTTCAGCAGGCGCGCTCCAAAAAGGAAATGCTTGAAGCGATGCAGGAGGACTTCTCAGGGTTTTATCAAGGCGTCAAAGAAGTATTAAAGGCCAAGGGCGAGCTTCCGGGAATTCGCGGCGCGATTGCAGAGCTGTTAAAGACGGACGAGCGGTATGAGACAGCGATCGAAATCGCGCTCGGCGCAACGGCCCAACATGTTGTCACAGACGATGAAGACGCTGCCAGACGGGCGATTCAATATTTGAAAAAGCATTCGTTCGGAAGGGCGACCTTTCTCCCGCTGTCCGTCATCAAAGAGCGCCGCATCCAGTCGCGAGACATCGAAGCGGCGAAAGAAAATCCGTCGTTCATCGGCATCGCCAGCGAGCTTGTTTCGTTTGATCCGGCCTACCGGACCGTCGTGCAAAATCTGCTTGGCACCGTGCTGATCACCGAGCATTTAAAAGGCGCCAACGATCTTGCCAAACGGCTCGGCCACAGATACCGGATCGTCACCCTTGAAGGGGATGTCGTCAATCCGGGCGGTTCAATGACGGGAGGAGCCGTTAAGAAAAAAAGCAGCTCGCTTCTGGGACGTAACAGGGAGCTGGAAGCCCAGACAAAACGTCTCGCCGAGATGGAAGAGAAAACCGAATTGCTCGAAAAAGAAGTGAAAGCCCTGAAGCAGACGATGCAAGAGCTTGATGCCAAACTTCAGTCACTCCGCGAGGACGGGGAAGGCTTAAGAACCGAGCAGCAGGAAATCAAAGGGCGTCTGTACGAACTCGAAATCGCCGAGAAAAACGTCAACAGCCATTTGGAGCTCTACGACCAGGAAAAATCGGCTCTGTTCGAAGGGGACGAAGACAAGAAACGGCGTAAAAAAGAGCTTGAAGAAAAGCTCACATCGATCGCCGGCGAGCTGAAGCGCCTCGATTCCGAAATCGAAGCCATGACGGAGCGGAAACAGACGCAGACCTCGACGAAAGAAGCGCTGCAAAGCGAGCTGACCGATTTGAAAGTGGTGTTGGCGAAAACCGAACAGTCGTGTGCGAATGAACGGGAAAAGCTTGCAAGGCTTGAAGAAGAGTATGCCGAGAATGCAGAAGCGCTCAAGATTGCCGAAGAGGATCTCTCTTTCTTGACGACAGAAATGTCCTCCAATACTTCCGGCGAGGAAAAACTTGAAGAAGCTGCGAAAAAGAAGCTGAACGACAAAAATAAAACCGCAGAGCTGATCGCATCAAGAAGAGAGCAGCGGATGAAACTGCAAAAAGGCCTTGAAACCGAAGAGCTGGAACTGAAAGAAATGAAGCGCCAGTATAAGCAGATGGCAGGCCTCTTAAAAGACGAAGAAGTCAAGCTCGGCCGTATGGAAGTCGAACTCGACAACCTGCTCTCATTCCTGCGGGAAGAGTATGGACTTTCATTTGAAGGGGCGAGGGAAAAATATCCTTTGGAGCTTTCCCCTGAAGAAGCGAGGAAGCGCGTCAAGCTGATCAAGCTTGCAATCGAAGAGCTGGGAACGGTGAACCTCGGCAGCATTGAGGAATTCGAAAGGGTCAATGAACGCTACCTCTTCCTCTCGGAGCAGAAAGACGATCTGCTCGAAGCGAAAAATACGCTCTTTAAGGTTATCGAGGAAATGGATGAGGAAATGACGAAGCGTTTTGCGGAAACATTTGCGCAGATCAGTTCTCATTTCGAAGACGTCTTCCGGGCGCTGTTCGGTGGCGGAAGAGCCAAACTCAAATTGACAGATCCGAATGACCTGCTCCAATCGGGCGTCGATATTATCGCTCAGCCTCCGGGCAAAAAGCTGCAGAACCTGAGCCTGCTTTCCGGCGGGGAACGGGCCTTGACGGCGATCGCGCTCCTGTTTTCGATCCTCAAAGTCAGACCGGTTCCGTTCTGTGTGCTGGATGAAGTCGAGGCGGCGCTTGACGAAGCGAACGTGTTCCGCTTTGCCCAATACTTGAAAAAATACAGCCATGAAACCCAGTTTATCGTCATCACCCACCGGAAAGGAACGATGGAAGAAGCCGATGTTCTTTACGGCGTGACGATGCAGGAATCAGGCGTTTCCAAGCTGGTCTCAGTCAAGCTTGAAGAAACAAAAGAACTAGTTCAATAAAGCGAGGTTACAGGACATGAGCTTTTTTAAAAAACTGAAAGAAAAAATCACACAGCAGACCGATTCGGTTTCAGGCAAATTTAAAGAAGGCCTGGCGAAAACGAGAAATACGTTTCAGGAGCGGGTCAATGAGCTTGTCTCCCGCTACCGGAAAGTGGACGAGGATTTTTTTGAAGAGCTTGAAGAGGTTCTGATCAGTGCTGATGTCGGCGTTGCAACGGTGATGGAGCTGATTGACGAACTGAAAAGCGAGGTCAAACGAAGAAATATTCAGGACCCGAAAGAGGTTCAGTCCGTCATTTCTGAAAAGCTCGTCGAAATCTATGAAGGCGGGGAGCAGGAAGCAGCAGAGCTCCGCGTCGAAGACGGCCGCTTGAACATCATTTTATTCGTCGGCGTCAATGGCGTCGGCAAAACGACGACGATCGGCAAGCTTGCCCATCAATTCATCAAAGAAGGCAAAAATGTCGTCCTTGCTGCCGGAGATACATTCAGAGCCGGCGCGATCGATCAGCTTGAAGTGTGGGGAGAGCGCGTCGGCGCGCATGTCGTTAAACAGGCGGAAGGCTCGGATCCTGCGGCCGTTATCTATGACGCCGTTCAAGCCGCGAAAGCGCGCGGCGCCGAAGTCCTGCTTTGCGACACGGCAGGCCGTCTCCAAAACAAAGTGAACTTAATGAAAGAACTCGAAAAGGTAAAGCGCGTGATTCAGCGCGAAGTGCCTGATGCACCTCATGAAGTGCTGCTCGTACTGGATGCGACGACAGGACAGAACGCGATGACTCAGGCGCGCGAATTTTCCAAAGCGACTGACGTCTCCGGTATCGTGCTGACGAAGCTCGACGGAACGGCAAAAGGCGGCATCGTCCTCGCCATCCGCCACGAGCTCCAGATTCCGGTCAAGTTTGTCGGGCTGGGAGAAAAAATGGATGACCTGCAGCCGTTTGAAGCAGAGTCATATGTATACGGCCTGTTTTCCGATCTGATCGAGAAAGAAGAGTAGGCGCGGAAAACCCCTTCGCCGGGGTTTTCTTTTTCGCCGTTATGTATGACAAGATAAAAACTTGACAGATCAAATATTTCAGCGTAAACTAATGTATCGTAAAGGGATTTGACTTAACAAAGGGGAGAGTCTCATGACGCTTGAAAAAACAACGAGAATGAATTACTTATTCGATTTCTATCAGTCGTTGTTGACATCAAAACAAAAAAGCTACATGTCGCTTTACTACTTAGACGATTTCTCCCTTGGCGAAATAGCTGAAGAATATCATGTCTCAAGGCAGGCGGTTTATGACAATATCAAACGGACCGAAGCCATGCTTGAGCAATATGAAGAAAAGCTACTTTTGTTTAAAAAATTTCAAGAGCGCAAGAAGATTTTTGAAGAGCTGAGAAAGCTGACTGCCGGTCAGCCCGAAGCGGAATCCCTGATCGACGCGCTTGAGAAATTAGATTAGGAGGCGGCACTTAATATGGCATTCGAAGGATTAGCCGACCGACTGCAGCAAACGATCTCGAAAATCCGCGGAAAAGGAAAAGTAACGGAGCAAGACGTCAAAGACATGATGCGCGAAGTCCGTTTAGCGCTCCTTGAAGCGGACGTCAATTTTAAAGTCGTGAAAGATTTTGTGAAAAAGGTAAGCGAACGAGCTGTCGGACAAGACGTCATGAAAAGCCTGACGCCCGGACAGCAGGTCATTAAAGTTGTCAAAGAAGAACTGACGGAGCTGATGGGCGGCGAGGAAAGCAAGATTGCCACTGCAAAGCGTCCGCCGACCGTCATCATGATGGTCGGTCTGCAAGGGGCCGGTAAAACGACGTCGACCGGAAAGCTTGCCAACCTGCTTCGTAAAAAACATAACCGCAATCCGCTGCTCGTGGCAGCAGACATCTACCGCCCGGCGGCGATCAAACAGCTGGAAACGCTCGGCAAGCAGCTCGATATGCCGGTATTTTCGCTGGGTGACAAGGTCAGTCCGGTGGAGATTGCCAAGCAGGCCATCGAAAAGGCGAAAGAAGATCATCATGACTACGTTCTCATCGATACGGCGGGGCGTCTTCACATTGATGAAGACCTGATGGATGAGCTTGAGCAGGTAAAAGAAACAGCTCAGCCGGAAGAGATTTTCCTTGTCGTTGATTCCATGACGGGTCAAGACGCGGTCAATGTTGCCAAAAGCTTCAACGAACAGCTCGGTGTGACGGGTGTCATTCTGACGAAGCTTGACGGTGATACAAGAGGCGGGGCGGCCTTGTCGATCCGCGCCGTGACAAACACGCCGATCAAATTTGCCGGAATGGGCGAAAAGCTTGATGCGCTGGAGCCGTTTCATCCCGAACGGATGGCTTCGCGGATTCTCGGAATGGGCGATGTGCTCACCCTTATCGAGAAAGCCCAGGCCAACGTAGACGAAGAAAAGGCGAAAGAACTCGAGCAAAAAATGAAAAATATGAGCTTTACGCTCGACGACTTTTTGGAACAGCTCGGACAGGTCCGCAATATGGGGCCGCTTGAAGATCTGATTCAAATGATGCCCGGCGCAGGCAAAATGAAAGGCTTAAAAAACGTTAAGGTTGATGAAAAACAGCTCAGCCATATCGAAGCCATCATCAAGTCGATGACCGGGAAGGAAAAAGAGCAGCCTGAGATCATCAATGCAAGCAGGCGCAAACGGATTGCGAAAGGAAGCGGGACATCCGTACAGGAAGTCAACCGTCTTTTAAAGCAATTTGAAGAAATGAAAAAAATGATGAAACAGATGACAAACATGACAAAAGGCAAGAAAAAAGGGTTTAAACTCCCCTTCATGTAAACCTGTTTTCAGATGATAAAAACGTTGTTAAGAAAAAACACTTTACAAACACTTTTATCATTGTTAATATACTATCTTGTTGAAATATTTTCGGAGGTGCTAGTAAAATGGCAGTAAAAATTCGTTTAAAACGTATGGGAGCAAAAAAATCTCCTTTCTATCGTATTGTTGTAGCAGATTCTCGTTCACCGCGTGACGGCCGTTTCATCGAAACAGTCGGAACTTACAACCCGGTTGCAAAACCAGCGGAAGTCAAAATCGACGAAGAGCTTGCGCTTAAATGGCTTCAAACAGGAGCTAAACCGTCTGACACGGTTCGCAACCTGTTCTCTAAAGAAGGCATTATGGAAAAATTCCACAACGCTAAACAAAGCAAATAATGAGTGATCTGCACTTGGAAGAGCTGATTGTATCACTGGTCAAACCGCTTGTGGATCATCCGGATGACGTTCAGGTTTTCAGAGAGGAAAATCCAGAGCGGACGATGTTCCGCTTGTCTGTCAACAGAGAGGATACCGGCAAGATCATCGGCAAAAAAGGGCGCACTGCAAGGGCGATACGCTCTGTCGTATTTGCGGCAGGCGCACAGTCTTCTAAGAAAGTTCAACTTGAGATCGCAGACTAAGGGGAGAGGGTGAAAACCTCCCCCTTTTTTAACATGTAAGAAAAATTGAAACAGATGAACGATTCCGATTGTCAGCTTATGCCAGGCTGCCGGATTTCAGGGAAAGGAAAAATCACGGGACAGTAGGTGATGATGCCATGCAAATTATCCAACGTGTTACCGTTATGCAGGTTTTGACTGAAAACAGCAAAAAAAAGCTGCTGGCTTCTTTTGAAGAACGAAAGGAAATCCTTGAGCGCGAATGCAACCAGCTCTATTTTCAGCTCAGGAAACACGAAAAGGAACACCACAATCCGGCAGCGACTGAATCATTTAAAAAGGAAATTGAAAAACGACAGGACAAGATTAAAATGATCGTTTTTCAAATCAATCAAATCCACACACTGCCGCTTGGCAGCGAAGTAAAGGAAAAAGAAATCGACGCTTTAATGGACATTGAAGTCGGGGATAATTGGCATGATATGACGACGGGAAAAACAATCGTGATTAAAGACGGGATCGTCATTGAAATTCGTCCGAGGTGAAGAAATGCTGAAACAATGGTTTAATGTAGGGAAAATTGTTAATACTCATGGGGTAAAAGGCGAAGTCCGCGTCATTTCAAGAACCGATTTTCCTGAGGAACGGTACAAGCCCGGAAACGCGCTCTACTTGTTCCGTGAAGGAACAGACGAGCCTGTCCAGGTGACCGTCAGCGCCCACAGGCTTCATAAACAGTTCCACCTTTTGCAGTTTAAAGAGGTTGAAACGCTCACCGAAGCCGAAAAATTAAAGAATGCCTTGATTAAAGTTCCCGAAGACCAATTAAGCCAGTTGGCGGAAGACGAGTACTACTTTCACGAAATCATCGGCTGCGATGTTTTCTCGGAAGACGGGGATTTAATCGGCAAGGTCAAAGAAATTTTAACGCCGGGCGCCAACGATGTCTGGGTCGTGGCCAGACCGGGAAAGAAAGACGCGCTCATCCCTTATATCGACGCCGTTGTCAAAGAGATTAACGTGGCGGATCAAACGATCAAGATTCATATCATGGAAGGGTTACTTGACGAATGAAAATCGATTTTTTAACGCTTTTTCCGGAAATGTTTGAAGGCGTGCTCGGCTCGTCGATCCTGCAAAAAGCCCAGGATAAGGACGCTGTCCGATTTCGTGTGGTGAACTTTCGGGCCTTTTCCGACAACAAGCATCAAACCGTTGACGATTATCCATACGGCGGGGGAGCAGGAATGGTGCTGAAACCGCAGCCTGTCTTTGATGCGGTCGAAAAGCTGACGGCTGAAGCCGAAGGGTCTCCGAAAATCATCCTCGTCTGCCCCCAAGGGGAACGCTATACCCAACAGAAGGCCGAAGAACTGGCGCAGGAAGAGCATTTAATGTTCATTTGCGGGCATTATGAAGGGTATGATGAGCGGATCAGAGAGCACCTGTCTACAGACGAGATTTCGATCGGAGATTTCGTTTTAACAGGGGGAGAGCTGCCGGCGATGATGATCGCAGACAGCGTTGTGCGGCTTTTGCCGGGCGTGCTCGGCAAGGAAGAATCGCATCTTGAAGATTCTTTCAGCACGGGGCTTCTTGAACACCCCCATTACACGCGGCCGGCAGATTATAAAGGTCTGAAGGTGCCGGACGTTCTGACAAGCGGGAACCATGCGAAAATCAAAGAATGGCGGCGGAAGGAGTCTCTCAGGCGCACTTTTTTAAGACGTCCTGACCTTCTGGAAAACTATCCTTTATCTGAAGAAGAGCGAAAATGGATTTCTGAATGGAAAAACCGGTAGATTCTATTGCACCCGGGAAAAAGGTGTGGTATGATACTACTTGTGACTTGAACGGGAACGCTCGTTTAAGTTTGAAAACGATGTTCCGCTGTGCCGGTTAACTCGCGCAAGAGCATCTGTTGGAAGGAGTTGAAGACGATGCAAAAATTGATTGAAGAAATCACAAAAGAACAATTGCGCACTGATTTGCCTGCGTTCCGTCCTGGTGATACTTTACGTGTACACGTGAAAGTTGTCGAGGGTAACCGTGAGCGTATCCAGGTTTTTGAAGGTGTCGTGATTAAGCGTCGTGGTGGCGGAATCAGCGAAACTTTCACAGTTCGTAAGATTTCTTACGGTGTCGGAGTTGAGCGTACATTCCCATTGCACACACCGAAAATCGCGAAAATCGAAGTTGTCCGTCATGGTAAAGTACGCCGTGCGAAACTTTATTACCTGCGCGAACTTCGTGGAAAAGCGGCTCGTATTAAAGAAATCAGACGATAAAGATAACGAACGAAAAGAGCTTGTTAACCATAACAAGCTCTTTTTTTGTCAAACAAGTATAAATGCACCGCACCATTAAAAGAATAGCAATAACAGAAAGTAGGTGTCAGACAAATGGTGATCCAATGGTTCCCAGGGCATATGGCCAAAGCGAGGCGGGAAGTAACGGAGAAACTCAAGCTGATCGACATTGTATACGAACTGGTCGACGCCAGAATTCCAATGTCTTCAAGAAACCCGATGATTGAAGAGATTTTAAAAAACAAACCGAGAATCATGCTGCTCAACAAAGCGGATAAAGCGGACGCCTCCGTGACAAAAGCTTGGAAGCAGCACTTTGAAAAAGACGGAATTCCTTCCCTCGCCATCAACTCGGTCAACGGACAGGGGCTCAATCAAATTCTTCCCGCTTCAAAAGAGCTGCTGAAAGAAAAGTTTGATAAAATGAAAGCAAAAGGTGTAAAGGCGCGCGCGATCAGAGCGTTGATCGTCGGCATTCCGAACGTCGGCAAATCGACTTTAATTAACCGGCTGGCGAAAAAAAACATCGCCAAAACGGGCGACAGACCAGGGATCACAACGGCGCAGCAGTGGGTGAAGGTCGGAAAAGAGCTCGAGCTTCTCGATACCCCGGGGATTTTATGGCCGAAGTTTGAGGACGAGCTTGTCGGGCTGAGACTTGCGGCAACAGGCGCAATTAAAGATTCGATTATCAACCTGCAGGATGTCGCCATATACGGTTTGCGCTTTTTGGAAGAGAATTACCCTGAGCGCTTAAAAAAGCGCTATGACCTGGAGGAGATTCCAGAAGAGATTGCAGCGCTGTTTGATGAGATCGGAAAAAAACGCGGCTGTCTCATGACCGGAGGCGAGATCGATTACGACAAGACGACAGAAGTCATCATCCGCGATATCCGCACCGAAAAGTTCGGTCCGCTTTCTTTTGAAAAGCCGGAGGATATGTAAAAAGGCGCGCTTTTAAAAGAGCGGGCCTTTATTTTTGCAGGAGATGCGCCGATAAGAACATTAGGGGAGAAGAGAAAGTGAAAACATTAACCGTCAAAGAAATTAAAGAACATCTTCAATCGGTGAGTGATGAAAAAGACCCTTTTATAGAGCAGTGCAAAAATGATGGGCGGAAAAGCGTCCAAGCGCTTGTCCACGCCTGGTTGAAGAAAAATGAAAGGCTCTCGGCCATGCGGGAAGAGTGGCAGGTGATGACGTCTTTCGAACGGTCGCTGAGAGCGCGGGGCTATCAATATATCGCCGGAATCGACGAGGCGGGCAGAGGGCCTCTCGCAGGGCCGGTTGTTGCCGCCGCTGTCATCCTCAAAGAAGACTGTGAAATATTAGGGCTGACAGATTCGAAAAAACTGTCAAAGCAAAAAAGAGAAGACTATTATTCATACATTATGGAAGAAGCCGCAGCAGTCGGCGTCGGAATCGCTGACGCTGATGAGATCGATGAGCTGAATATTTATGAAGCCTCGAAAGCGGCGATGCTGAAAGCGGTCCAAGCGCTGGACGTCGCTCCGGATTATCTTTTGATCGACGCCATGTCGCTTGCAGTCGATACAGAGCAGTCCTCGATCATTAAAGGGGATGCCAAAAGCGCATCGATAGCGGCAGGCGCATGCATCGCAAAAGTGACGAGGGACAGGCTGATGGATGAATACGCCGAAAAGTATCCTCTTTACGGGTTTGAAAAGCATAAAGGCTACGGAACAAAGGAGCATCTGCATGCCCTTGCCAAATACGGCCCGTCGCCGATACACCGAAGATCGTTCGCCCCTGTTAAAGCACATGAATAACGTTCCGGAGGAAGAATGACTTTGATGATGCTGAACGATGTACATAACAGCTTAAGAAAACAATTTGAACAAGCGGATTCTCTCCAGCGGATTAGCGGAACGGAGACGGATCAGAAAAGGCTGATGCTCGGCAAAGTGCTCCGCTTTATCAGCGAGCAGTTCGCCGAAATACAAATCGGCAATACAAAATGGCAGGGGAAGCTTGAGGCACCCCTGAAAGCGGGCGCTCATTACTGGTTTTCGTATGAAAAGAAGCCTGATGAAGCGACAGGCCGCCTTCAGGTCGTTGAAGCGTTTGACAAAAACCCGAAGACAGTGCAGGACGCCGCTTTTAAGCTGTTGAACGGGCTTTCTCTGAAGCGGACGAAGGAAGCTGTCTTTCTGGTCGGAGCGTTGCTGAAGGAGCAGCAGCCGATCAGGGAAAACGATTTAAGAGCCGCCATCAAGTGGCTTGAAAATCTGCCGAAATCTGATGCCCAAAAAGGCGCCGATGCCGTCATGTTCGCACTTAAACGCGAACTTCCCGTCCATCCCGGCGTGCTCGATTCGATTTTGGCCGTCAAAAACCCCGTACCGCTGAACGAGCAGATTGTCAAAACATTTGAGATGATCACGAACGCCGCTCAGCCATCCGCAGGCATGGAAAAGCTGAAGCAGGCGCTTTTGCCTGTTTTACAAGCGGAGACCGAGGTGCATGCCGAAAGGCTGATTCAAAAGCTTGCAGAACACGTCAGGTCGCTCGAAAAAGGAGAACCGCAGGGCGTTCAGCCATTAAAGCCGCAGGTTCAGTCAGAAGTCGGAAATCCTTTGCAAAAAGCTGACGCCGGCAGCACCCAAGGACAAGAAGCAAAAGCTGTTCAGCAGAAGCCGCAAATCGCAGAAATCGCGGCAGCTAAAGACCTGCTCGCTAAATTGGCGGCACAAGCCGAAACGAACGGGACGGATATTGTAAGAGAAGCGGCAGGCGTCATCAGAGCGCTTGAATCGCGCGGATCTCTTGGACAAGCTCCGGCCGTTCCGGGCGGATTCACGCCAAAAGAGACGGAATTATTGCAGCATATCATGAAAGAAACAGCGCCTGCATTGACGAATAAAGCCGATGTATTTTCCGTTCTCCTCAAGATCAAAGACCTGTTAGGCGTCAGAGATGAACTCTCATTGTTGAGAGCGATGGAAAACGGCGCTGTCCTCAAAGAGCAGGGCCTTCAATCTTTAAAGCTCGTGCTGAATGAAATGAGGCATGCTTCCGATCTTCCGGCTCCTGTAAAACAGGAAGCGGACCAGATCTTTCACCGTTTAAACGGACAGCTGTTTTTGCAGAATGATCAGCCTGCCCAAAGCCAGCTTTTTCTGTCGTACCCTTTGTTTTCAAAGAACGGCGTCCAGGATTTGACCGTTTTCTTAAAAGGGCAGAAAAAGGACGACGGAAAGATCGACCCTTCCCAGTGCCGCCTCATGTTTTACCTTCAGTTGGAGGCCTTGGAAGAGACGGTGATCGATTGCTTAATCCAGCAAAACGTCATGACGGTTACAATTGAAACAGGGTTCGACTTGGAGCCTTTGCTTGCACCGCTGGTCCCCGCTTTAAAGGAAAACCTGAAAGAACTGGGCTACAGCTTGTCAGGTGTCACAGCAAAAAAACGGGAAAACATGAAGCTTGCTCCTTTCCTGGACGCCCGTTTTGAACAAATTACAGAGAGCGCAGTGGATGTGAAAATATGAAGGAAGAATCTGTTCCATTAAGAAGAGCTGTTGCGCTTCACTACGATGAAATGAAGGATAAGGCGCCGAAGGTGGTTGCCAAAGGATCGGGATACACGGCGGAGAAGATCATTGAAGAGGCGCAAAAAGCCGGTGTACCGATTCAGGAAGATGCGACGCTTGTCGAATTAATGCGCCACTTGGAGCTTGACGATCACATTCCTGAAGCGCTCTACGAAATCGTCGCCGAGATCTTTTCATTCGTCTATACGCTTGATGAAAAAATGAAAAAGAGGGAATGACTTTTGAAAAAAAGCCGTTTCCTCTATTAATTTTATATTTTTAATAAAATAAAAGTGTGAATGTTTAGAAGGATTTTACGATTTCTCATCGAAACCTAGACAATCGATCTATGATTTTATAAAATGAAAGCGCAGTCTATTTTTATTTTTGCTACATAAGTTAGGAGGATGGGAAATGAATATCCATGAGTACCAAGGGAAAGAAGTACTCAGACAATACGGAGTGGCTGTTCCGGAAGGTAAAGTGGCATTTACAGCAGATGAAGCGGTCAAAGCAGCGGAAGCGCTGTCCAGCTCGGTTTATGTCGTGAAAGCTCAAATTCACGCCGGCGGACGCGGTAAAGCTGGCGGGGTTAAAATTGCAAAATCAAAAGAAGAAGTCAAAGCCTATGCGGAAGAATTGTTGGGGAAGACGCTTGTCACTCACCAGACGGGTCCCGACGGCCAGCAAATAAAACGCTTACTTATTGAAGAAGGCTGCGATATCAAAAAAGAATACTATGTCGGTCTGGTTCTCGACAGGGCGACTTCACGCATCGTGCTGATGGCTTCCGAAGAAGGCGGCACGGAAATTGAAGAAGTCGCTGAAAAAACGCCGGAAAAAATCGTCAAAGAAGTGATCGATCCGGCTGTCGGACTGCAGGGTTACCAGGCGAGAAAAATCGCCTTCGCCATCAATATCCCGAAAGAGCTTGTCGGCCAGGCCGTTAAGTTTATGATGGGACTGTACAAGGCGTTTACTGAAAAAGACTGTTCCATTGCTGAAATCAATCCGCTCGTCGTCACGGGAGACGGAAAAGTCATGGCCCTTGACGCCAAGCTGAACTTTGACAGCAATGCGCTATACAGACAAAAAGACATCTTGGAGTACAGAGATCTCGATGAAGAAGATCCGAAGGAAATCGAAGCATCCAAGTATGATTTAAGCTATATTTCGCTCGATGGAAACATCGGCTGCATGGTCAACGGAGCGGGGCTTGCGATGTCGACCATGGACATTATCAAGCACTACGGAGGGGAACCGGCCAACTTCCTTGATGTTGGAGGCGGCGCGACAGCTGAAAAGGTAACGGAAGCGTTCAAAATCATTTTGTCTGATCAAAACGTCAAAGGGATCTTTGTCAATATTTTCGGCGGCATCATGAAATGCGACGTCATTGCAGAAGGCGTTGTTGAAGCGACGAAACAAGTCGGCCTGACATTGCCGCTTGTCGTTCGCCTTGAAGGCACCAATGTCGATCTCGGCAAGAAGATCCTCGATGATTCAGGACTCAATATTACGTCTGCGGAATCAATGGCTGACGGCGCGCAGAAAATCGTATCCTTAGTGAAGTAAGAAAGGCAGGGGACCAAAATGAGTGTATTTATTAATAAAGACACAAAAGTCATTGTTCAGGGGATAACGGGTTCAACCGCTTTGTTTCACACAAAGCAGATGCTTGAATACGGAACGAAAATTGTCGGCGGAGTCACACCGGGCAAAGGCGGAACAGAGGTCGAAGGGGTGCCTGTGTTCAACACGGTCGAAGAGGCAGTCAAGCAGACCGGGGCAAATGCGTCTGTCATTTACGTTCCTGCGGCTTTTGCGGCCGATGCGATTATGGAAGCGACAGATGCTGAGCTTGATCTTGTCATCTGTATTACTGAGCACATTCCGGTGCTGGATATGGTAAAAGTGAAAAGGTATATGGAAGACAAGAAAACAAGGCTCATCGGTCCGAACTGTCCGGGAGTCATTACGCCTGAGGAGTGCAAAATCGGGATCATGCCCGGATATATCCATAAAAAAGGCCATGTCGGCGTCGTGTCGCGTTCAGGAACCCTTACATATGAAGCGGTTCATCAGCTTTCAGAAGCAGGAGTCGGCCAGTCGACTGCAGTGGGCATCGGCGGAGACCCTGTCAACGGGACAAACTTCATCGATGTGCTGAAGGCGTTTAATGAAGACCCTGATACACATGCGGTGATCATGATCGGCGAAATCGGCGGAACAGCTGAAGAGGAAGCGGCCGAATGGGTGAAAGCCAACATGACCAAACCTGTCGTCGGTTTCATCGGAGGAAAAACGGCGCCTCCTGGAAAGCGCATGGGGCATGCCGGCGCCATCATTTCCGGAGGAAAAGGAACGGCGGACGAAAAGGTCAAAACGATGAACGCCTGCGGAATCGAAGTGGCTGAAACGCCTTCTGTCATGGGAGAAACTTTGATTAAAGTGCTGAAGGAAAAAGGCCTTTACGAAACGTGTAAAACACACTGATCTTAACATGAGCGGGAATAGTCCGATTGGTCTATTCCTGCTTTTTCATAACTGGTTAAATCGTTTAGTACTTTCAGATTGTTTTGTTTTAAAAATGTTTGGAGGTTTTTGAATGAACGACAGCAGCGAGCTTTTGATATTGCTCCGCCTTCGCGGCACACTCTCCCCTTCTCTGCTGACCAAGTGGTGGAAGCAGGATCCTTCCTTGTCTCTTACGGGCGAAAAAAACCATCTTTTAACGAAGCTTTCATTAAAAAGATCAGACTTGTGCTCCATACGAAAACTGGCGGAACAAGAACTGTCTAATGTTAAACGGCTCATCCGTTCTTACGAAGCGGCCGGTGTCCGCATGACCGCCATATGTTCCCCCGATTATCCAGCCAGCCTGAAAACCATTCATGACCCGCCTCCCGTCCTTTTTTTAAAAGGAAACGTTAAATTTCTCCATGAACAAAGACTGATCGGAATCGTCGGAACCCGCAGCCCGTCATTATACGGAAAAAGAGCAGCGGTTCACCTTGTCAGGGAGCTTTGCAAAAAAAGCTGGACGATCGTCAGCGGCCTTGCAAAAGGAATTGACGGTCTCGCCCATCAGGAGAGCATCTGTTCAAAAGGAAGGACAATCGGCGTCATCGCGGGCGGATTCAACAGCATATATCCCCGTGAACACCGCCAGCTCGCCGGTCAAATGGCCGAAAACCACCTGCTGGTATCAGAGCACCCTCCCGACGTTAAACCTCAAAAATGGCACTTTCCGATGCGAAATCGGCTGATCAGCGGATTAACGGAAGGAATCGTTGTCGTCCAGGGAAAGGAAAAGAGCGGGTCGCTCATCACCGCATATCAAGCCCTAGAGCAGGGGCGGGAGGTGTTCGCCGTGCCGGGCCCGATCTTTGACGCCAACTCTTTCGGTCCTTCAAGGCTGATCCAGGAAGGGGCGAAACTCGTATTGAATATTGAAGATATTTTGAGCGAACTGCCGCCTTCACGCACTCAATATATAGAACCTGTTTAGAATTATCGTTTGACAAACCGTATTGTAATATTTAATAATAGTGAGGATTTCAAGTTTAAACGCTTTAATCGGCGTTCAACATATAAAGGATTAAATCAGACACTTTTCGTAAAAATAATGTTTATATAAACGACGATTATGCTGAATACAATAAAAAGGCTAAATTGAAAAGAGAGAGAACACCTCTTGAGGGGGATAATGTTATGTCCGAATACTTAGTCATCGTGGAATCGCCTGCAAAGGCAAAAACGATTGAGCGATACTTAGGAAAAAAATATAAAGTGAAAGCTTCGATGGGACACGTCAGAGACTTGCCGAAAAGCCAGATGGGCGTTGACATCGAGCAGAACTTTGAACCAAAATACATTACGATCCGCGGGAAAGGCCCCGTGTTGAAAGAATTAAAAACGGCCGCCAAAAAGGCGAAAAAAGTCTATCTCGCAGCCGACCCCGACAGGGAAGGGGAAGCGATCGCGTGGCATTTGGCGCACAGCCTTGATTTGGACCTGAATTCCGACTGCCGCGTCGTATTTAATGAAATTACAAAAGATGCAATCAAAGATTCATTTAAGCATCCGCGCATGATCAATATGGATCTTGTCGACGCCCAGCAGGCGAGAAGAATTCTGGACCGCCTTGTAGGGTACAAAATCAGCCCGATTTTATGGAAAAAGGTAAAAAAAGGATTGAGTGCGGGACGTGTCCAATCTGTTGCGCTCCGCCTTATCATTGACAGGGAAAAAGAAATCAACGATTTTAAACCTGAAGAATATTGGACCATTGAAGGGTCTTTTCTCAAAGGCAAAGAAACATTTGAAGCGAGCTTCTTCGGAATAAACGGCGAAAAGCACCAGCTGAAAAGCGAAGAAGATGTAAAGCAAATCCTCTCCCAGATCAAAGGGAACAAATTTGAGGTTAAAAAGGTTACGAAAAAAGAACGGAAGCGGAACCCTGCGCTCCCGTTTACGACATCGACGCTTCAGCAGGAAGCGGCGCGTAAATTAAATTTCCGGGCAAAGAAAACGATGATGATCGCCCAGCAGCTTTATGAAGGAATCGATCTCGGCAAAGAAGGAACTGTCGGGTTAATCACGTATATGAGAACGGATTCAACCCGCATCTCGAATACAGCTCAAGAAGAAGCGGCATCATTCATCGGCGAACAGTACGGAAAAGACTTTTTGGGGAGCAAGCGAAAGCCTGCCAAAAAGAATGAAAACGCCCAGGATGCCCACGAAGCGATCAGGCCGACCTCAGTGCTCAGAAAGCCTTCCAATCTGAAGGCGGTATTGGGAAGAGACCAGCTTCGGCTATACAAGCTGATCTGGGAGCGCTTTGTTGCAAGCCAGATGGCTCCGGCGACACTCGATACGATGAGCGTCGATCTTGAAAACAACGGGTTGACATTTCGGGCGAACGGCAGTAAAGTCAAGTTTTCAGGTTTCATGAAGGTGTACGTTGAAGGAAAAGACGATCAGATGGAAGAGATGAATAAGATGCTTCCGGATCTCGCTGAAGGCGACACCGTTCTTTCAAAAGATATCGAACCGGAACAGCACTTCACACAGCCGCCTCCGCGCTATACGGAAGCAAGGCTGGTCAAAACGCTTGAAGAGCTGGGAATCGGCCGACCGTCCACATACGCGCCGACGCTTGACACAATTCAAAAGCGCGGGTATGTCGCCCTTGATAACAAACGCTTTATCCCGACTGAGCTCGGTCAGATCGTGCTTGACTTGATCATGGAGTTTTTCCCTGAGATCATTAACGTTGAGT
This sequence comes from Bacillus sp. LB7, assembly GCF_030449715.1. Taxonomy (NCBI): domain Bacteria; kingdom Bacillati; phylum Bacillota; class Bacilli; order Caryophanales; family Bacillaceae; genus Bacillus; species Bacillus sp. LB7. The sequence goes on along the minus strand of NZ_JASGCA010000006.1, from coordinate 170,996 downwards.
TCACCGCCAAAATGGAGAAAGAGCTCGATGGCGTTGAAGACGGAAACATTCAATGGGTGCAGATCATCGATTCCTTTTACAAGGACTTTGAAAAACGCGTTGAAAAAGCGGAAGCCGAGATGCAGGAAGTGGAAATCGAACCGGAGTATGCGGGTGTGGACTGTGAAGAGTGCGGCCATCCGATGGTCTATAAAATGGGCCGCTACGGCAAATTTATGGCCTGCTCCAATTTTCCCGACTGCCGCAACACCAAGCCGATTGTAAAAGAGATCGGCGTCAAATGCCCTTCATGCAAAACCGGCAACATCGTCGAGCGCAAATCGAAAAAACGCCGCATTTTTTACGGCTGTGACCGCTATCCTGAATGCGAATTCGTATCATGGGATAAACCGCTTGAACGGAAATGTCCGAAATGTGAGGACATGCTTGTGGAGAAAAAGCTCAAAAAAGGCGTTCAAGTGCAGTGCGTGAATTGCGATTATAAGGAAGAACAACAAAAGTAGCGGTGAGCAGGGCTTTGCTCACCTTCTTTGTTGTGTTAAAAGATGAAGTCAACTCATAAATTAGGAGATGTGAATATGAATCAAACAGTAAATGTCATCGGTGCAGGACTTGCCGGAAGCGAAGCGGCATGGCAGCTTGCCAAGCGCGGTATCAATGTCCGTTTATACGAAATGAGGCCTGTTAAGCAAACGCCGGCACACCATACAGATAAATTTGCAGAACTTGTCTGCAGCAACTCGCTACGGGCGAATTCATTAACGAACGCTGTCGGTGTATTAAAGGAAGAAATGCGGGTTCTTGACTCGGCCATCATCGCTGCTGCTGACGAATGTTCTGTTCCTGCCGGCGGTGCGCTTGCCGTAGACAGGCATGAATTTGCCGCAAACGTTACCGAAAAAGTAAAGAATCATTCGAATGTGACCGTGCTTAATGAAGAAGTTACGGAAATACCGGAAGGACCGACAATTATTGCGACAGGACCGCTGACGTCAGAAGCGCTTTCCGCAAAGCTCCGGGAGCTGACAGGCGAAGACTATCTGTACTTTTATGACGCCGCTGCGCCGATTGTTGAAAAAGACAGCCTTGACATGGATAAAGTCTATTTGAAATCCCGCTATGACAAAGGGGAGGCAGCGTATTTGAACTGTCCGATGACAGAAGAGGAGTTTGACAGGTTCTATGACGCCCTCGTGTCTGCGGAAACCGTTCCATTGAAAGAATTTGAAAAGGAAATCTTCTTTGAAGGCTGTATGCCGATTGAAGTTATGGCAAAACGCGGCAAAAAAACGATGCTGTTCGGCCCGATGAAGCCTGTCGGACTTGAAGATCCCAAAACAGGGAAGCGTCCATACGCCGTTGTGCAGCTGCGCCAAGATGATGCAGCCGGCACGCTTTACAATATCGTCGGTTTTCAGACCCACCTCAAATGGGGCGACCAAAAGGAAGTGCTCCGCCTCATTCCGGGACTGGAACAAGCTGAAATCGTCCGCTACGGCGTAATGCACAGAAATACGTTCATCAACTCGCCGAGTCTTTTAAAAGCGACCTACCAGTTTAAAAAACGGGACGATCTGTTTTTCGCCGGCCAAATGACAGGTGTTGAAGGGTATGTTGAATCAGCGGCTTCAGGTCTTGTTGCCGGAATAAATGCGGCTCGGCTCATCCAGGGAAAAGAACCGGTCACTTTTTCAAATGAAACAGCGATCGGCAGCATGGCCCATTACATCACGGAAACAAACAAGAAAAACTTCCAGCCGATGAATGCGAACTTCGGTCTGTTCAAGGACTTGGGGGTTAAAATTAAAAACAAGCAGGAACGAAATGAACAGTATGCTTCGCGCGCATTGGAGACAATTCAAAATATTTCGAAAACGCTATAGTTATTCATTGCCAGATGAACTTGTTATGTGATAACATTTAAAAGCCCTTTTCGAAGAGGTGTAATGATGGCAAATGTTAAGAATTTTTTAACTTTATTCATTGAATATTTACAAATAGAAAAGAATTATTCAAAATATACAATTGTGGGTTACATTTCTTCCATTGAAGACTTTGAACGCTTTTTACAAGTTCAGGGCATAAAAGGTTTTGAAGACGTGACTTATCCGGATGTGAGGATTTTCTTGACGGAAGCGCATGAAAAAGGGCTTACTCGCAGGACGATCAGCAAGAAAATTTCGGCTCTGCGAAGCTTCTATAAATTTTTATTAAGGGAAAAGGTGGTAAAAGAAAACCCGTTTCTGCTTGTCAGTCTTCCGAAACAGGATAAACGGATTCCAAAGTTTTTATATGAAAAAGAACTTGAAGAACTGTTTGAGGTTTCGGACTTGAGTACACCGCTCGGCCAAAGAAATCAGGCGCTCTTGGAACTTCTTTACGCAACAGGCATGCGGGTAAGCGAACTTTGCAGCCTGAAGGAATCTGATTTGGATCTGTTTTTAGATACGGTTTTGGTTCACGGGAAAGGCAGGAAGCAAAGGTATATTCCATTTGGTTCATTCGCCCGGGAGGCTTTGGATCTGTATTTGCAAAATGGAAGACGCATCCTTCTGTTAAAAGCGAAAGAGCCCTGCCCGTTTATTTTTTTGAATCAAAGGGGCGGGCCCTTAACCCCGAGGGGGGTTCGTTACATTTTGGGAGAACTGGTCAAGAAGACTTCGGGTACATTACATATACATCCGCATATGCTCCGCCATACTTTTGCCACCCATTTGTTAAATGAGGGTGCGGATCTCAGGAGCGTTCAGGAACTGCTTGGGCATTCAAACCTTTCTTCAACCCAGGTGTATACGCATGTATCTAAAGATATGCTCAGAAAGACATATATGTCTCATCACCCTCGAGCACATAAAGGGAAATAAAGGAGGTTCTTTTATGTCATCTTTTCACGCAACGACGATATTTGCCGTCCAGCACAACGGAAAAAGCGCGATGGCGGGAGACGGCCAGGTTACGTTCGGTCAGGCTGTCGTCATGAAGCATACCGCTAGAAAGGTAAGAAAGCTCTTCAACGGGAAAGTCATTGCCGGCTTTGCCGGTTCAGTTGCGGACGCTTTCACGCTCTTTGAAATGTTTGAAGCGAAGCTTGAAGAGTACAACGGGAATTTGCAGCGGGCGGCAGTCGAGCTTGCAAAAGAGTGGCGAAGCGATAAAGTCCTCAGAAAGCTTGAGGCGATGCTGATCGTCATGAATGCTGACAGCATGCTGCTCGTTTCCGGAACAGGCGAGGTGATTGAACCTGACGACGGCATTTTGGCGATCGGCTCAGGCGGAAACTACGCCTTGGCAGCCGGAAGGGCGCTGAAACGTCATGCAGGCGGCCAGCTTGACGCAAGAGCGATTGCGAGGGCCTCACTTGAAACCGCGGGCGAAATCTGTGTGTATACGAACGATCAGATCATTGTAGAAGAACTTGAATAGAAAGGATATGAGGCATATGGAAAAAAAGCCGCTGACTCCTAGGAAGATCGTCGAAAGGCTTGATCAATACATTGTCGGCCAGCTCGATGCGAAAAAAGCGGTCGCCGTAGCATTGAGGAACCGCTACAGAAGAAGTCTTCTTGATGAAAAACTGCGCGAAGAAATCGTTCCGAAAAACATATTGATGATGGGTCCGACAGGTGTGGGAAAAACCGAGATTGCAAGACGAATCGCGAAGCTCGTCGGCGCTCCGTTCGTCAAAATCGAAGCGACGAAGTTCACGGAAGTCGGTTATGTGGGCAGAGATGTTGAATCGATGGTCAGGGATCTTGTGGAAACGTCAATCCGCCTCGTCAAAGAGGAAAAAATGAACGAAGTGAAAGGCATCGCCGAAGAAAACGCAAATAAACGCCTCGTCCGCCTGCTTGTACCGGGAAGAAAAAAACAGACGGGTGCGAAAAATCCTTTTGAAATGCTGTTTGGCGGAAATCAGGATCAAGAGACGAATGAAGCGGAAAAGCATGAAGACACGGATATCGAAAACAACCGGAAGCGGATTGCACATCAGCTTGCTCTCGGCGAGCTTGAAGACCATTATGTCACCGTTGAGGTCGAGGAGCAGCAGCCGTCCATGTTTGATATGCTCCAAGGCTCGGGTATGGAACAGATGGGCATGAACATGCAGGATGCGCTCAGCAGCCTGATGCCGAAAAAGAAAAAGCGCCGCAAGCTTACGGTCAGGGAAGCGCGAAAAGTGCTGACGAATGAAGAAGCGGCAAAGCTCATCGATATGGACGAAGCTGCCCAGGAAGCTGTTCTAAGAGCCGAACAGTCGGGAATCATCTTTATCGATGAGATCGATAAAATCGCCAAAAAGAGCGGTGCTTCTTCATCGGCCGACGTCTCAAGAGAGGGCGTGCAGCGCGATATTCTTCCGATTGTAGAAGGCTCTACCGTCATGACAAAGTACGGTGCGGTCAAAACGGATCACGTGCTGTTCATCGCTGCAGGTGCATTCCATATGGCGAAGCCTTCAGATCTAATTCCGGAGCTGCAGGGACGCTTTCCGATCCGCGTTGAACTTCAAAAGCTGAGCATCGATGATTTTGTGAAAATCTTAACTGAGCCTGACAACGCTCTTCTAAAGCAGTATAAGGCTTTATTGAAGACGGAAGGTATATCTCTTGAATTTTCTGACGATGCTATTCGTAAGATTGCAGAAGTGGCTTATCATGTGAACCAGGACACAGACAATATCGGGGCGAGAAGGCTTCACACCATTTTGGAACGGCTTTTGGAAGAACTGTCATTCGAGGCTCCGGATGTGACGATGGAGGAAGTTGTCATCACGCCTCAATATGTTGAAGAAAAGCTCGGTTCGATCGCTAAGAATAAGGATTTAAGCCAGTTTATTTTATAAACAATTAAATAAGAGTAATTTAGGAGGATCAATTTATTATGGCTTTATTACAAAAAACAAGAAAGATTAATGCAATGCTGCAAAATGCGGCAGGGAAGCCGGTTAATTTTAAAGAAATGGCCGAAACGCTTCGCGATGTGATTGATTCGAACATTTTCGTCGTCAGCCGCAGAGGAAAGCTTCTCGGTTTCTCGATCAACCAGCAGATCGAAAATGACCGGATGAAAAAAATGCTTGAAGAGCGCCAGTTTCCTGAAGACTACACAAAAAGTCTGTTCAACATTCCGGAAACTTCATCTAACCTTGACATTAACAGCGAATATACGGCTTTCCCTGTGGAAAACCGCGATTTGTTCCAAGCGGGTCTGACCACAGTCGTTCCGATCATCGGAGGAGGCGAAAGACTCGGCACCTTGATTCTGTCCCGCCTTCAGGAGAAATTCGAGGATGACGATCTGATCCTTGCCGAATATGGCGCAACGGTTGTAGGAATGGAAATTCTCCGAGAGAAAGCTGAAGAGATCGAAGAGGAAGCCCGCAGCAAAGCGGTCGTTCAAATGGCGATCAGTTCATTATCTTACAGCGAGCTTGAAGCAATTGAACATATTTTTGAAGAGCTTGACGGAAATGAAGGCCTGCTTGTCGCAAGTAAAATTGCAGACCGCGTCGGCATCACCCGCTCGGTCATTGTCAATGCGCTGCGCAAACTTGAAAGCGCCGGTGTCATTGAATCAAGGTCATTAGGGATGAAAGGCACATACATTAAAGTGCTGAACAACAAATTTTTAATGGAATTAGAAAAACTAAAGTCTCATTAAAAGGTGAAAGCCGCAGAACATGCCGTTCTGCGGCTTTTTTTATTTCACGTTTTAAACTATATTATCGTAATTTTTCCATATCAGAAAACAACTAAAACGCGGTACTGAATCAATACGTTACTCGAATAAAAAATATATTAACATAATGTTTTGAAACTTTAACAAACGTAACATTACATAGTTCTTATAATCTAGGTCAAAATACCTAATCATAAAATAGATATTTCTTACGATTTTTTTTTGCGCCCAGATCATAGACTTTAAGCCTATTATTCCTTACAATAGGCTTATGGTTTTTACAATTCTCGACAAGATTTTAAGACAGATGGAAAAAGATTGGAGGTATTTGGCGATGGATATATTTTCAGGAACAATACATAGACTAGAGGGAGCCTTGAATCAAGCGAACATTAAGCAAAAAGTCATAACGAACAATCTGGCCAATGTAGATACACCGAACTACAAGGCGAAAAACGTATCCTTCAAAAATGTGCTGAATGAGGAGTCCTCCCGAATTAACGCTATAAAAACAGACTATAGACACATTGACTTCAAAGGGAATGAGTCAAATTATTCAGTTGTGTCGAGAAAGAATACAAGTTATCAAGAAAACGGGAACAACGTGGACGTTGATCAGGAAATGAGTGAAATGGCGAAAAATCAAATCCAGTATCAAGCGCTCGTTGAAAGAATAAGCGGCAAATTCAACTCACTGCGGACCGCAATTACAGGAGGTAAATAATGGGAGTATTCAATAGCATCAACATTTCAGCTTCGGCGTTGACTGCACAGAGAGTCAGGATGGATACCGTTTCTTCCAACCTGGCAAACATGGATACAACGAGAGCGAAGCTGGTCGACGGACAGTGGCAGCCGTATAGAAGAAAGCTTGTATCGACGGCTCCGAAAGGCGAATCTTTTTCATCCGTGCTCCAATCATCGATGAATGCATCGGCGAGAGTCGGTGAAGGGGTAAAGGTGACCAAGATCAGCGAAGACAAAACACCGTTTAAACTCGTTTATGATCCGACGCATCCCGACGCAAACGAAGACGGATACGTGCAGATGCCGAATGTCGATCCGCTAAAAGAGATGGTTGATTTAATGGGCAGCACAAGATCATATGAAGCGAATGTCACAGCGATGAACGCGACAAAAGGAATGTTGATGAAAGCACTAGAAATCGGAAAGTAGGGTGATGACACGAATGGTTAATGGAATCTCTCCATTTGGAGTTCAATCCGTGCAGGCGGGAACGAATGCAACACATCAGATCACGAACAAGCAGGATGGTTCAGAGAACCAAGTCAGCTTTTCCAACGTGCTGAAAGATTCTATCAATGCTTTGAACCAATCTCAAAATGAATCTGATAAACTGACAAACGCGCTTGCTCTCGGTCAGGATGTCAACCTTGATGAAGTGATGGTTGCAGCCCAGAAGGCAAATATTACATTGACGGCTGCGACGGAATTCCGCAACAAAGCGGTTGAAGCTTATCAGGAAATCATGAGAATGCAAATGTAAGAAAGGAGTCTGAAAGCGAAGAGAATTAGTGTAACTACCGGGGGAGTAAGATGAATCGTACTTTATTGCAAATTAAAACGAAAACAACTGATTTTTGGAAAAACAGATCAAAGCTGCAGAAGTTTTTAATGATCGGCATTGTCGCTCTGGCAGTGATCCTGTCAATCATCATTGGAATTGTTGCTTCGTCAAATAAAATGGTGCCGCTCTATAAGGATTTGTCAGCTGAAGAAACCGGCCAAATCAAAAAAGTGCTCGATGAAAAAGGTGTTCCATCTGAGGTTGCAGCTGACGGTTCAGTCATCAAGGTTCCGGAAGAAAAAGTCGACGGGCTGAAAGTCGATCTTGCGGCAGAGGGTCTTCCGAAAAGCGGAAGCATCGATTATTCGTTCTTTGGTCAAAATGCCGGTTTCGGTATGACGGACAACGAATTTGACGTATTGAAAGTGAAAGCGACGCAAACCGAGCTTACCAACCTCATCAAAGGAATAGACGGGATTAAAGATTCGAAGGTTATGATTAATCTGCCGAAGGAATCCGTCTTTGTCGGAGAGGAAAAGCCGGAAGCATCCGCTTCGATTGTTCTCCAGGTGAAACCCGGCCACACGCTTGATCAAAATGAAATCAACGGCCTTTATCATCTCGTATCGAAAAGCGTGCCGAACCTTGACCCGGAAAACATCGTGATCATGGATCAAAACTCCACGTATTACGATCAAACCGGCAAGGATTCAGGTTCATACGCTGACAGCTACTCTTCACAAAGACAAGTCAAAGCTCAGATCGAAAAGGACCTGCAAAGACAAATTCAAACCATGCTCGGCACGATGATGGGACAGGATAAAGTGGTCGTATCCGTCACATCCGACATCGACTTCACAAAAGAAAACAGGACGGAAGACCTGGTTGAACCTGTCGATAAAGAAAATATGGAAGGGATCACGGTCAGCGCAGAGCGCGTCAGTGAAACGTATTCCGGACAGGGAGCGCAAGCGGGAGGCGTCAACGGAACAGGTGAAAACGATGTGACAAACTATGCGGAGACAGAAGGCGGAACAGGCAACGGAGACTACGAGAAAAGCGAAGAACGGATCAACAATGAAGTCAACAAAATCCATAAAGAAATCGCCGAAAGTCCGTACAAAATCAGAGATCTGGGCGTCCAGGTCATGGTTGAACCGCCTGATGCGAAGAACCCGCAGTCACTGCCCGCTGAAAGAGAAGATGATATTAAAAAAATCCTCTCAACCATTGTGAAAACATCGATCGACAAGAAGTATGAAGAAGAGCCGCTGACAGATGAGGATATTGAAAATAAAATCGTTGTTTCTGTCCAATCGTTCGACGGCAAGCAGACAATCGATGAAGGAACGGAAACAGGCGGCATACCGATGTGGATTTACATCGCAGGCGGAGCAGCGCTTGTTGCTGTAATCGGCCTCATCATCTGGCTTGTCAGAAGACGTAAAAATAGAGATGACGAATACGAGGAAGACTGGTATGAAACGCCTCAGGAACCGATTCGTGTTGCTGATGTGAACAATGAAAAAGAGACAGAAGAAACTGTCAGACGAAAACAGCTTGAAAAAATGGCGAAAGATAAGCCTGAAGAATTCGCCAAATTGCTGCGCAGCTGGCTAACCGAGGATTAGGAGGAGTATTGAAATGGCAAAAATGAAACAAGACAGGCTTACAGGCAAACAAAAAGCGGCCATTCTCATGATATCCTTAGGGCTTGATGTGTCAGCTTCCGTTTACAAGCATTTAACAGATGAAGAAATCGAAAGGCTGACGCTTGAAATATCAAATGTCAGAGCTGTATCACCAGAGAAAAAAGACGAAATTATTCAGGAATTTCATGAAACGGCTGTTGCTCAAGAATATATATCACAAGGCGGCATTCACTACGCCAAGCAGGTGCTTGACAAAGCGCTCGGCGAAGACAAAGCCGCCAGCATCATCAACAGGCTGACATCGTCTCTTCAAGTCAGACCGTTCGATTTTGCCAGAAAAGCGGACCCTGAGCAGATTCTGAACTTTATCCAGCATGAGCATCCGCAGACGATCGCATTGATTCTGTCTTATCTCGATCCCGTGCAATCCGGTCAGATATTGTCAGAGCTGAATCAGGATGTGCAGGCAGAGGTTGCAAGACGGATCGCTGTCATGGACAGGACGTCGCCGGAGATCATCAATGAAGTCGAACAGATTCTGGAGCAAAAGCTATCCTCCACATTCACTCAGGATTACACGCAGACCGGCGGCATCGAAGCCGTTGTCGAAGTGTTGAACGGAGTTGACAGAGGTACGGAGAAAACGATCCTTGACGCCCTTGAAATCCAGGATCCTGAGCTTGCCGACGAGATTAAAAAGCGGATGTTCGTCTTTGAAGATATCGTTACGCTTGATAACCGTGCCATTCAAAGGGTTATCCGCGATGTGGAAAACGACGATCTGCTTCTCTCTCTCAAAGTGGCCAGCGAAGAGGTCAAAGACATCGTCTTCAGCAATATGTCGCAGCGTATGGCTGAAACATTTAAAGAAGAAATGGAATTCATGGGTCCTGTACGTCTGCGTGACGTAGAAGAAGCTCAATCCAGAATCGTAAGCGTCATCCGAAGACTTGAAGAAGCAGGTGAGATCGTAATCGCCAGAGGCGGAGGAGATGATATCATTGTCTAACATTATTAAACAGCGATTATCATCAATACCGCCAAAAGAAAGGCGGACGATTTCATTAAAAGAAGTCAAACTTCCTGAAACAGAAACCGAACTTGATACCGGACAGGATCCGGAATTCCTCCTCGATCATGCCAGACAGGAAGCCGGGAAAATATACGAAAAAGCGAGCGCTGAACTCGAACAGGTCAGACGGCAAATCGAAGAGGAAAGGATAAGCTGGGAAACAGAACGCGAAGCACTGATAGACCAGGCGAAACAAGAAGGCTTTCAAACGGGGTTTGAACAGGGAAAGGCCGAGGCTCAAAGCGCTTATCAATCCTATTTGGATGAAGCCAACGCCATCGTCGGAGCGGCGAGGCGTGACTATGAAGAAAAAATCGAACAATCTTCCGAAGAAATTGTCGAACTTGCCGTGACGCTGGCTAAAAAAGTTTGGAATCAAAAGGCTGACGACAAAGAAGTTTTTTCAGCCCTCGTCAAACAGGTGCTGTCCGAAATGAAGGAGTTCGATGATATTGCCGTCTATGTGGATCCGGAGTATTACACGGAGGTTCAAAGCCACAAAAACGAACTTGAGCAGCTCCTCCAATATGGCGCACATCTTGCGATATACGCCGATGAAAAAGCGCCGAAAGGAACGTGCTATGTTGAAACGGCTTTCGGAAGAATCGATGCAGGAATCGACACTCAATTACAGCAGCTGAAACAAAAACTGCTCAGCCTGCTTGAAACGGCAGGTGTTGTCCAGTGATGCTCGAGCAGCTGCTTGAATGTATAGAAACCGCAGACTCCTACAAACGATACGGAAAAGTCAAACAAGCGGTCGGCCTGATGATTGAATCCAAAGGACCTGAATGCTCAATCGGCGATGTCTGCAAAATCTATACAAAAGGTGACGGGCCAAAGGCCATCAAAGCTGAGGTCGTCGGCTTCAAAGACCAAAATATTCTTCTGATGCCATATTTGGAAGCGGCCAATATTGCACCCGGCAGCATTGTCGAAGCGACGGGCGAATCGCTCAGAGTCAAAGTCGGCTCCGGCTTGATCGGGCAAGTTGTCGATGCATTCGGCAATCCGCTCGACGGCAGCGCGCTTCCAAAAGGTCTGGCTCAAGTTTCGACAGACCAGGCGCCGCCTAATCCGATGAAAAGGCCGCCGATCAGAGAAAAAATGGCGGTCGGCGTCAGATCAATCGACAGTCTGCTGACCGTCGGAAAAGGACAGCGTGTCGGGATATTCGCCGGAAGCGGTGTCGGAAAAAGCACGCTCATGGGCATGATTGCAAGAGAGACGGCCGCAGACTTGAATGTCATCGCTCTTGTCGGAGAGCGGGGCCGGGAAGTCAGAGAGTTCATTGAGAAAGATCTCGGCGAAGAAGGGCTGAAGCGCACGATCGTTGTAGTGGCTACATCTGACCAGCCGGCATTGATGCGGCTGAAAGCGGCCTATACAGCAACAGCGATTGCCGAGTACTTCCGCGACAAAGGACAAAACGTGATGTTCATGATGGACTCGGTGACAAGGGTCGCCATGGCTCAGAGGGAAATCGGCCTGGCGACAGGCGAACCGCCGACGACGAAAGGTTATACACCCTCGGTGTTCGCTATTTTACCTAAGCTCTTAGAACGAACAGGAACGACGGAAAACGGGTCAATCACTGCTTTCTATACGGTTCTTGTCGACGGTGATGATATGAATGAACCGATCGCCGATACTGTCAGGGGAATCTTGGACGGTCATATCGTTCTTGACCGGAGCCTTGCGAATAAAGGCCAGTTTCCGGCAGTCAACATTTTAAAAAGCATCAGCAGGGTGATGTCAAATATCGCCGGGAAAGACCATATAAGAGCAGCGAACCGGTTCAGGGAAATGCTGTCAACCTATCAAAACTCAGAGGACCTGATCAACATAGGAGCTTATAAAAAAGGGTCTTCCAGAGAAATTGATGAGGCCATACAATTCCATCCAAAGCTGATCAGCTTCCTCAAGCAGGAAGTGGATGAAGCGGCGTCGCTGGAAGAGAGCATTTCTTTATTAAAGAGTCTTACAGGAAGAGAGGATTAAGAATGGCTTATTCATTTAAATTTCAAAAGCTCCTCGAGCTTAAAGAAAATGAAAAAGACCAATCATTCGCTGAATATCAGCACTCAGTTTCCGAATTCGAAAAGGTCGCGGAAAAGCTGTATGAAAGCATGAACCAAAAAGAAACGCTAGAAAAAAACAAGGAAATTAAGATGCAGACGGGAATGAGCGTTCAGGAAATGCGGCATTATCAGCAATTTGTCACAAATCTTGAAACGACGATCTTCCATTATCAAAAGCTCGTCATGATGAAGAGAAATGAAATGAATGAAAAACAGCACGATCTGACGGAAAAAAATATCGAGCTGAAAAAATTTGAAAAAATGAAAGAAAAGCAGTTTGAAATGTATTCGCTGCAAAACAAAGCAAATGAGTTAAAGGAAATGGACGATATCTCCATTGCCCAGTACATAACTCAAGGAAGCTAGGGGTAGAAAAACGATGGCCGAAGAAAAAAAAGCCGGTAAATTTCAGACATTTTTATTTGTCATCGTCATTCCGCTGATCTTTTTAATCGTTGTAGCGTTTGTCGGCATGTGGCTTTTAGGCGTCAATTTCCAGGATGCAGCCTCCAAAATCCCCGTCGTTAAAGAGCTTGTGAAAAACGGCGAGGATCAGGACATAGATCACGCAGCAAAGCAGCAGGAGAACAAAGCAGAAAAGCTCCAAAAGACGATCGATGAACAAAAAAGCGAAATCGAAACGCTGACGAGTGACTTGAAAACGAGTGATCAAGAGATTAAAAGGCTGAAACAAAAAATCAGCTCCCTCGAAAAAACGGAAAAAGATGAAAAAGAGCAGCAAGAAAAGAACGCTGAAGGTCAAGGAGACGGAAAAAAAGTCGTCAAAATTTATGAAAGCATGCAAAGCAATAAAGCTGCAAAAATTTTAAGCGAATTAAAAGAAGAAGAGGCAATCAACATTTTAGATTCTTTAAGCAAAAAGAAAGTGACTGAGATCCTCTCCAAAATGTCTCCTGATAAAGCGGCTGTATTCACCGAAAAGCTTGTAAAAAACGAAGCGAAAAACGAAAAGAAAAAAGAAGGGGGGGAATAGCTTGAGGCTTTTTGACGCAATCTCTTTTGATGCCAAGCCTGCGGCGGATACCGCAACTGCAAAAACGAGCAGGACGCCTCTGGGCGCACTCTTTCAGAATGTGCTCCAAAAGGAAAACAGCTCACTTTCCTCTTTTCAAAAGGGAGAAGAGCCTTCTCAGGACACGTCATTGGAAGGGCTTTTGCATGAACTGAAGCAATGGCTTTCAAATAATGAGGGCGGCTCCTTCAATGAAGACTGGCTGAATTCCCTCCAGCATGTTGAAGAGCTGAGTCCATCTCCGGATGAACTGGCATTGGCAGATCAGCTGTTGCAGCAAATAAAAGAGCTGCTTGAAAATGCCGCTCTGCCTGGACAATCAGGCAAAACGGCTGATGCTATTGAAGCTTTGCCTGCCGACGAAAGCGGGACAGAAGAGCCGAAACTGCCTGACCTGCAAATTCTTGGTCAGATTCAGCAGCTGCTCGCTGTGATCTTAAATGAAAATCAACCGGCACTCAAAACTTCGCAAATCGCAGAAATATTGAAACAGGCGCCGGAATTTCTCGCAGCTCTTCAGACAAAGGCGGGAACAGAGGGGCTGATTGATGAACTTAAACGTCAATTTTTCACGAAAAATCCGGGCGAGTCGCAGCTTTTGTCCATGTCAAACGCCGAGCTGAAAAGCTTGAAAAGTGTAATGGAACAGATGATGAACGCAAATGCTGAACCGGATCAAAAAGAGTGGAAAATGGCGGAAAGCGAACTGAAGGCAATGCTCATGAGCAAAAAATCCGATGTCTCTCTTTCTGAGAAGCCGTTGTCCTTTGTTTTGAACGGAAGGGAAATTCAAATTGAAGGAAAGCAAGGCCAAAAGGAACAGCCGATTCAATCCTCTGTACTGGCCAATCATCGGACAGGCGAAGTGCTGATCCAAGGTCTCCAGACCTCGGCAGCAGAGGAATCTTCCGCTCAGCCGAAAAGCTTTTCAGAACAAATTCTCAGCTCATGGAAACAGATGAAGTATACACCGTTCGGCAGATCGACAGGCAGTTTCACGATCCGCCTGAATCCTGAAAATCTTGGCTTTATCACGATCAAGCTCGTCAAACAGCACGGGATGTTTTCGAGCAAAATCATCGCATCGACCCAGTCGGCTAAAGATCTGCTCGAACACAATCTCGCGCACCTTAAACAGGCGCTGCCCAACATGTCTGTACAAATTGACCGCTTCGGTGTGCCGCTTCAAAACGGCGATCAGACCTTCGGACAGCTGGCGGACGAACAGAAAAACCAGCAGCAGCCGAAGCAAGATCAGCAAAAAGAGCAGGAAAATGAGGATTTTCAGGAGTTTCTGGATGAGCTTATCGAGACTCGATCACTGGACAGCGAGGAGGAGATCTAATGCCTGACACTTCAATTGATACAAGAACTGCCATAGGGACAACAAACACGAAATCGACGACATCCGATTTTTTATCCGAGGCAAAAAAAGCCGAAAAATCAGGGAGCGGCTCCAATCTTGGCAAGGATGAATTTTTAAAACTGCTCATGAAACAACTGCAGTACCAAGACCCCTTAAATCCGATGGAAGACCGTGAATTCATTGCACAAATGGCGACCTTTTCAAGCCTTGAGCAACTAACGAATCTGAACACAACGATGTCGGCGTTCGTCGGACTTCAGGACCCGATGACGATGTATGTCAGCTGGATCGGAAAAGAAGTCACCTATGAAGGCGAAGACAGCGAAGAAAAAACGGCGCTCGTCAAATCAATTAAAAGCTCAGACGGACAGTATCTGCTTGTCCTTGACGATGGAACCGAAGTCAATCCGTGGAATGTGACGGCGGTCAGCCATTCTGACAAATAAAAACAGACAATTCAGGGAGGAATAATTATGTTACGTTCACTATACTCAGGAATCAGCGGAATGAAAAACTTCCAGACAAAGCTTGATGTTGTTGCAAACAACATTTCGAATGTCAATACGGCAGGCTATAAGAAAAGCCGGGTTACATTTAAAGATATTGTCAGCCAGCAGCTTTCCGGTGCGTCGTCGTCTACTGCAAACCGCGGCTCTGTCAACGGCCAGCAGGTCGGGCTCGGTGCAACGATCGGATCGATCGATATCATTCACACAAACGCAGCGCCTTCAACAACAGGCCGCCAGCTTGACATGACCATTACAGGAGACGGCTACTTCCGCGTCGGATCAGGAGATGAAGTGTACTACACAAGATCCGGGAACTTCTACAGATCTGATGAAGGTGACCTCGTCACTGTTGACGGGCTGTTCGTCTTAACGGCCAACAACGGAAGAATTAATATCCCGCAAGACGCGCAAAGCTTCAGCATCGCGCCTGACGGAACGGTGTCTTATGTCGATCAAAACAACGAGAACCAGACCGCCGGCCAGATCTCGCTCGCGACATTCAACAATACATCCGGTTTAACAAAAACGGGGGACAACCTTTACCGCGAAACATTGAGTTCTGGAGATCCGCAAGTCGTTGTGCCTGGAGAAGACGGCTCAGGAAAGCTGCAAACGAGTGCGCTTGAAATGTCGAACGTCGACCTTTCAGAAGAATTCTCTGAAATGATTATCGCGCAGCGCGGCTTTCAGTCCAATGCGAAAATCATTACAACCTCTGATGAAATTCTTCAGGAACTCGTTAATCTGAAGCGATAGGAGGGAAGGAGGCGCCCTCGTGAAGGCGCCTCTTGATAACATATGATCAAAGTTACGCGATTAAACGGACAGCCCTTTATTCTGAACGCGCTATTCATTGAGCAAATTGAATGTTTTCCGGATACGACAATTACGTTGTCCAACGGAAAAAAGTTTGTTGTCAAAGAAGATGAAGATACAGTTGTGGATACAATCGTGTCATTCTATCAAAAAATCCAAATACTTTCTTGTGACCAAAGAATTGAGGAATCTGAATGAATAAAAAACTTCTAGGAATTATGCTGACGATTATTCTGGCAATTGCTGTGTTAGGAACCGCTGCGTTCTTTGTCATCAAGGGAAGCGCAAGTGAAAAAGATCAAACGAAAGAACCTTCGATCGATGAAGTGGTCGAATCATCAGTTGAAGTCGCCGAAATCACGACAAACTTAAAATCAGACAATGTGGTCCGTTTGTCAATCAAGCTTGAAACAGATTCGAAAGAGGCGAAAGAAGAGCTTGAAAAGCGGGATTTCCAAATTAAAGATTCAGTCATCTCCCTTTTGGCAAATACGAACGCAAATGAGCTTGAAGGACAAAAAGGAAAAGAAAAATTTAAAGAACAGCTGAAAGAAAAGCTGAACACGAACTACATGAAAGAGGGAAAAGTGAAAACTGTATACATTACCTCCTTTAATCTGCAGTAGGAACATAGATGACAGAACCATGGAGGTGAAAACAGATGGCAGGAGAAGTACTCTCCCAAAATGAAATCGATGCATTGCTTTCAGCGATATCGACCGGTGAAATGGACGCCGACGAGCTGAAAAAAGAAGAGTCCGTTAAAAAAGTAAAAGTCTATGACTTTAAACGGGCGCTCCGCTTTTCAAAGGATCAGATCCGCAGCTTGACAAGGATTCACGATAACTTTGCAAGGCTGCTAACGACTTATTTCTCGGCTCAGCTGAGAACCTATATCCAGATCTCGGTCAGTTCGGTTGATCAGGTTCCTTATGAGGAATTCATCAGATCCATTCCGAATATGACGATCCTCAATCTGTTTGAGGTTCGCCCTCTTGAAGGAAGAATCATGATGGAGATCAACCCGAACATCGCCTATACGATGATGGACCGAGTGATGGGCGGGATTGGTTCGAGCCACAACAAAATTGACAGCATGACGGAAATTGAGACGAAAATCATGTCCAATTTATTTGAAAGCTGCCTCTCGAATTATAAAGATGCGTGGGAATCCATCACGGAAATCGAGCCGGAAATGTCCGATTTTGAAGTGAATCCGCAGTTTGTGCAAATGGTATCGCCGAATGAGACGGTCGTTGTCATTTCGCTGAACACGCAAATAGGAGACATCAGCGGGGTTATCAACCTGTGCATCCCGCACGTCGTCCTGGAACCGATCATTCCTAAGCTTTCCGTTCACTACTGGATGCAATCAGACAGAATTGAACCAAAACCGGAGGAAACAAAGTCGATAGAAAAGCGGATTATGACGGCGCAAATTCCAATTGTCGCAGAACTCGGATCATCGGAATTAACCATTGAAGAGTTTTTAAATTTAGAAATTGGAGATTGTATCACTTTGGACAAATCAGTAGCAGAACCTCTTACTGTTTTGGTCGGAGATAAACCGAAATTTCTAGCACAAGCCGGCCGAATGAATCGAAAGACTGCGATTCAAATTCTAGATCACGACATAAGAGGTGAAGAATATGGAGAATAACAATAGGTTATCACAGGATGAAATTGATGCGCTGCTTAAAGGCGGCGATGATACGGCTCAAGAGCAGCCGGAATCAGGGTTGTCCCTGATGGAACAGGATACGATCGGGGAAATCGGAAACATTTCCTTTGGGAGCTCTGCAACAGCTTTGTCCACTTTATTGAATCAAAAAGTCGAAATTACAACGCCGACTGTTTCGGTGATTGAAAAAAGCCATTTAAATGATGAATTCCCGCACCCGTATGTTTCAATCGGTGTGAGCTATACGGAAGGTTTTTCAGGAAACAATCTCCTCGTCATCAAGCAGGAAGATGCCGCGATCATCGCTGATTTGATGATGGGGGGAGACGGGACGAACGCAGATCCGTCGCTTGGCGAAATTCATCTAAGCGCCGTTCAGGAAGCGATGAACCAAATGATGGGCTCCGCAGCGACGTCGATGTCCACCGTCTTCAGCAAGAAGATTGATATTTCTCCGCCGGAAGTTGACCTCCTTGATGTGAATGAAGGGGAAGGAACAGAGCAAATTCCGAAAGAGGACCCGCTCGTCAAAGTATCTTTCAGACTGAAAGTCGGAGAACTGATCGATTCGCATATTATGCAGCTTTATCCGCTGACCTTTGCAAAAGACCTGATCGATGAATTAACGAATCAGGACGGCGGAGAAGAGCCAGTGCAGACTGAAGAGGCAAAGCAGCCGCCCGTACAGGAAAAACCGGCGCCTAGTCCGAGTCCGGCACCTGCTCAGACACAGAGACAGGAGCCTGCGCCTAAACGGCAAGGGACGGCAAAAGTTTCAGAACCTGTGCAGGTGGCACCGGCAGAGTTTCAATCCTTTGCCCCTCAGACTGATGCGCAGCCGCACCTTCAAAACCTTGACATGCTCATGGATATTCCTTTGTCCGTCACAGTCGAGCTGGGAAGGACAAACCGCAGCGTCAAAGAGGTGCTTGAACTGTCAACCGGCAGTATCATTGAGCTTGACAAACTCGCCGGCGAGCCTGTCGACATCCTGGTCAACCAGCGCGTCGTTGCCAAAGGCGAAGTCGTCGTCATCGACGAAAACTTTGGCGTCAGGGTGACAGACATTTTAAGTCAGGCGGAACGAATCAGCAAATTACGATAATAACAGATTGATTGGAGAGATTAATAATGGCTTACAAGATTTTAGTAGTTGATGATGCAGCATTTATGAGAATGATGATTAAAGACATTTTAGTGAAAAACGGCTTTGAAGTCGTCGCAGAAGCACAAGACGGAGCACAGGCTGTTGAAAAATATAAAGAGCATTCACCTGATCTCGTCACAATGGATATCACGATGCCGGAAAAAGACGGAATCACGGCTCTTAAAGAAATCAAGGAAATCGATCCGCAGGCAAAAATCATCATGTGTTCGGCAATGGGCCAGCAATCGATGGTTATCGACGCCATCCAGGCGGGAGCGAAAGACTTTATCGTCAAACCGTTCCAGGCTGACCGCGTCATGGAAGCGATCAATAAAACGCTAAGCTAAAGGGTGTACAACTTGTTTAAGAAACCTCTTATTTTCATAGCCGGCCTTTGTCTATTTGCCTTTCTCGTACTGCCGTACGCTCCGGCTCTCGCAGAGGAATCGGGGGATCAGACCGTTGACCATCTGTTTGAGCAAAAAGGTGCGGGCAAAGAGAAAGAAAAAGAAAAAGCAAATGCAAAAGACAAAGACAAAACCGAGGAAAAAAGTTCTCTAAAGGAAGAGGCGGAGGCCGAACCCCCGTCTCCTTCTGTTTCCATATTTGATTTTGTGAAAATGATCGGCGCGTTACTGTTCGTCATTTTTCTGATCTACGCTTTGGTCAAATTCATGAATAAACGCAACCGCCTGTTAAAACCCTTCCAGTATGTCGAAAACATCGGCGGAACTTCGCTCGGACAAAACAAGTCCGTACAGCTGATTAAAGTAGGGAACAGGGTGCTGGTCGTCGGTGTCGGCGAGAATATCCAGCTGCTGAAAGAGATCGATGATGAAAAGGAATATAAAGAAATTCTCACGCAGCATGAAGCTGCGATGAACAGCAAGATTGAATGGCAGAAATGGATGGATCAAGTCAAAGTTCCAGGTGTGCAAAAGCAAAGCGGCACGGCATCTTTTTCCGAGTCGTTAAAAGCACAGCTCGCGGAACTGAAACAAAATCGCGCAGAAGGCAGAAAGAAAGGCCAAAATCAACATGAATGAGTTTATGGATTTATTTAATTCAAGCGATGCGGCAAATGTCAGCGCCAGCGTCCGGCTCTTGCTGCTTTTGACAGTATTTTCGATCGCTCCGGGGATCTTGATCCTGATGACGTGTTTCACAAGGGTTGTCATCGTATTGTCCTTTGTCAGGACATCGCTGGCAACACAGTCAATGCCCCCAAACCAGGTGCTGATCGGACTTGCACTGTTCCTGACATTTTTCATTATGGGACCGACTTTTTCAGAGATTAATAAAGAAGCGCTGACGCCATTAATGAACAATAAAATCACCTTGGATGAAGCTTACACAAAAGCGGAAGCCCCGATCAAAACCTTTATGAGCAAGCATACAAGACAGAAAGATCTGGCTTTATTTATGAATTACGCAAAGATGGAAACGCCTGAATCCATCGATGATATTCCGCTTTCAACGATGGTTCCCGCGTTTGTCATCTCGGAATTGAAAACCGCGTTTCAAATGGGATTTATGATATTTATACCGTTTCTGATTATC
The DNA here is from genome assembly GCF_030449715.1 of Bacillus sp. LB7. Lineage (NCBI taxonomy): Bacteria > Bacillati > Bacillota > Bacilli > Caryophanales > Bacillaceae > Bacillus > Bacillus sp. LB7. The sequence goes on along the minus strand of NZ_JASGCA010000006.1, from coordinate 150,872 downwards.
GATATGGTTGTGGCAAGTGTTTTGATGTCGATGGGGATGATGATGCTTCCGCCGGTCATGATTTCACTGCCGTTTAAAATTTTGCTGTTTGTGCTTGTAGATGGCTGGTATTTAATCGTTAAATCTTTGCTGCAAAGCTTTTAGAGTAGGTGCTAATACATGAATTCAGAATTTGTTATATCGATGGCTGAAAGGGCTGTATACGTTACATTGCTTATCAGCGGGCCGCTTTTGGCGCTCGCACTTCTCGTCGGGCTGATCGTCAGCGTTTTTCAGGCAACCACCCAAATACAGGAACAGACTCTTGCATTCATTCCGAAAATCGTCGCCGTTTTGGTCGGACTCGTCATTTTCGGCCCGTGGATGCTGTCGACGATTTTGTCATTCGCGACTGAGCTGTTCTCTAACTTAAACCGTTTTGCAGGGTAGTTTTAACATGTCAATAATCGAATCATTTCCAGCCTTTTTACTTGTATTTGTCAGAATCACAGCATTCTATGTAACGGTGCCTCTATTTTCTTATCGGACAATTCCGGCCGTTCATAAAATAGGTTTTGCATTTTTTCTTGCGCTCGTCAGTTTTCAGGCGATTGAAAAGCCTCCTCAGCTTGATGTTGACGGAGTTTACATGATGTTGGCCATGAAGGAAGCGCTGATCGGGCTTCTGCTCGGGCTGATCGCCTATATGATGATCTCGGCCGTTCAAATCGCCGGTTCATTCATTGATTTTCAAATGGGATTTGCGGTCGCGAATGTGATCGATCCCCAGACAGGGGCGCAAAGCCCGCTTGTCGGCCAGTTTTTATACACGATGGCGCTGCTTCTCATGCTGAGCCTGAATGCGCACCATCTCCTGCTTGACGGGATTTATTACAGCTATCAATACATCCCGGTCGACAAGATGGCGCTGTCGTTTGGAAGCGAAGGATTTGCCGAGTTTATTGCAAAAAGCTTCAACACGATGTTTATAACAGCATTTCAATTGTCTGCGCCTGTTGTGGCTTGTTTGTTTTTAGTCGATCTGGCATTGGGGATTGTGGCGAGAACGGTGCCGCAGCTCAACGTGTTTGTCGTCGGGCTTCCTTTGAAAATCGCGATCACCTTTATCATGCTCATCATCTGCATGGCCGTTATGTTCAGCATAATGCAGCACGTCTTCGAATTTGCCATTCGGACAATGAGAGATCTATTAACTTTGCTTGGGGTGGCATGATGAAGCTGACGTTGGATTTGCAATTTTTCGCAGGTGAGAAAACGGAAAAAGCGACGCCGAAAAAACGACGGGAAAGCAGAAAAAAAGGACAGGTTGCCAAAAGCGCAGATATCAATACAGCGATCACGCTTCTTATCGTGTTTTTATCATTTTTATTCATCGGACCTTTTATGAGAGACCGCCTGCTCGCCCTGATCGAAAAGTATTACAAAGAGTTGATCACGATGAAGGTGTCAGTCGCCAATATTCCCGGCCTGTTTCAAAGTCTTGTGCTTGAATCGGGCTTCATCATGGCACCGCTTTTACTGACAGCCGTCGTCTCCGGGGTTTTGAGCAACTATCTGCAAGTCGGGTTTTTATTTGCCCCAGAAGCGATCAAGCCTGATTTGAAAAAGCTTGACCCGCTTAAAGGATTCAAGCGGATTTACAGCATCAGAGCGATCGTTGAACTGCTTAAATCGATTTTAAAAATCGTGATTGTCGGCGGTGTGACATTCACCGTTCTCTGGCTGAATTTTGACAAAATTCTCAGAATCCCGGCGCTGTCCGCGGGCGAGGCTTTGTCATATGTCGGCTGGCTCACCTTTTTAATGGGGGTTTCCGCTGCAGTCGCCCTGATTTTTCTCGCGGTGCTCGATTACCTCTATCAAAAATTTGATTATGAAAAAAATATTCGCATGTCAAAACAGGACATTAAAGACGAATACAAAAAAACCGAAGGCGATCCTCTGATTAAGTCGAAGATCAAGCAGAAGCAAAAGGAAATGGCGATGCGCCGCATGATGCAGGAAGTGCCAAAAGCGGATGTCATCATCACAAACCCGACCCATTACGCCGTCGCGCTGAAATATGACGAAAACAAAATGGATGCGCCGTTTATCATCGCAAAAGGGGTCGATCTGATGGCTCTGAAAATCAGGCAGATCGCCAAAGAACACGATGTCATGACAGTCGAAAACAGACCTTTGGCGAGGGCGCTCTATGATCAGGTTGAAATTGACCAGGCCGTTCCGGAAGAATTCTTTAAGGCCGTAGCCGAAATCCTGGCTTATGTTTACAAAACAAAGCAAAAAATCTAGTGAATTTTTCAGTTTTAAAAGGAGAGAAACAGCATGTCAGCAAGAGATTTATCAGTTTTATCAGGCGTTGTCCTCATTGTGGCAATGCTTATCATACCCTTTCCACCTTGGTTGTTGAGCGTTTTAATTATCGTGAATATTTCTCTTGCGTTAATCGTGCTTCTCACCACAATGAACATGCAAGAACCGCTGCAATTTTCGATATTTCCTTCTTTGCTGCTCCTCTTGACGCTGTTCCGCCTCGGGCTGAATGTATCGACGACACGTTCGATTCTGTCCAACGGAGATGCGGGAAAAGTAGTCGAGACGTTCGGGTCTTTCGTTGTCGGCGGAAATGTTTTGGTCGGTCTCGTTGTCTTTATCATTTTGATCATTATCCAATTTATCGTCATAACGAAAGGGGCGGAACGGGTATCTGAAGTTGCTGCCAGATTCACGCTCGACGCCATGCCGGGGAAACAGATGAGCATTGATGCCGATTTGAATGCCGGAATGGTGACCGAACAGGAAGCGAAAGTGCGCCGTGAGAAAGTGGCCCGTGAAGCCGACTTCTACGGCGCGATGGACGGTGCGAGCAAATTCGTGAAAGGGGATGCGATCGCAGGGATCATCATCGTCCTCATTAACGTCCTTTTCGGAATTGTCATCGGCATGCTGCAAAAACAAATGAGCATTCAGGAAGCGTCTTCACACTTTACGCTTTTGTCTGTAGGCGATGGAATCGTATCTCAGCTGCCTGCGCTCTTGATCTCAACGGCGACGGGTATTGTCGTCACAAGAGCAGCATCGGACGGAAACCTGGGCCACGATATTACAGGCCAGCTGTTTGCTTATCCAAAGCTTTTGTATGTGACGGCGGGAACGATTTTCCTGCTCGGGATTTTCACACCGATCGGCATTCTCCTGACAGGCCCTCTGGCACTTCTTCTCGCTATCGGCGGCTATACGCTCTCCAAAGCCGGTGAAGAGAAGGAAAAAGTAGAGGATATCCTTGAGGAAGAAGCTGAAGTGGACGAATTAAAAAGTCCCGAAAGCGTCGTTCATCTGCTCGATATTGATCCGATCGAATTTGAATTCGGCTACGGATTGATTCCGCTTGCAGATGCAAATCAAGGCGGCGACCTATTAGACAGAATCGTCATGATCAGGCGTCAGCTCGCGCTTGAACTCGGCCTCGTCATTCCGGTCGTCAGAATCAGGGATAACATCGCTCTTCAGCCGAACGAGTACAGGCTCAAAATTAAAGGAAACGAAGTCGCGAAAGGCGAGCTTCTCCTCGATCATTTTTTGGCGATGTCTCCAACAGGCGAAGACGATCAGATCGAAGGAATCGACACGATCGAACCGTCCTTCGGCCTCCCGGCAAAATGGATTCCGGAATCTCAAAAAGACCAGGCCGAAATGCTCGGATATACGGTTGTCGATCCGGCTTCAGTCGTGTCGACCCACATTACAGAGCAAGTGAAAAAGCACGCTCATGAACTGATCGGAAGACAGGAAACGAAACAGCTGATCGACCACTTGAAAGAATCTTATCCTGTACTGGTCGAAGAGGTCTCGCCGAATCCGCTGTCTGTCGGTGATATTCAGAAAGTGCTGGCAAAACTTCTGAAAGAAAAAGTATCGATCAGAAACTTGGTGACAATCTTTGAAACACTGGCCGACTACGGAAAGCTTACGACTGATTCAGATATGCTGACCGAATATGTAAGGCAGGCGCTTGCCAAGCAGATCACCTCCCAATATGCGAAGGAAAATGAGACGCTGAAAGTGGTGACGTGTTCGGGCCGCGTCGAAAAGGCCGTGGCGGAAGGAATTCAGCAGACTGAACACGGCAACTTTTTATCCCTTGAACCTGCATTATCCGAAAATATCATTCAATCTGTAGCAAGAGAAATCGAACAGCTCTCATTAAGGCAGGAAGTGCCGATCCTTCTATGTTCGCCGCCTGTCAGAATGTATGTCAAACAGCTGTTAGAGCGCTATTTCCCTGATCTGCCGGTTCTTTCATATAACGAACTGGAAGCCAATGTAGAAGTTCAAAGCATCGGAGTGGTGGATATTCAATGAAAATTAAAAAATTTGTAGCTGGTTCTATGCAGGAAGCCACAAAGCAAATTATACAGGAGCTCGGGAATGACGCCGTAATCTTGAATTCTAAAAAAATTCAAACGAGAAAATTTCTCGGCTTTGTGAAAAAAGCCGGGGTTGAAGTGATTGCAGTTGTCGACCAGGATTTTTCCGATGCAAGGAAACCGGAGCGGCAAAAGCCTGTTTTACGTGAACAAAGCCCTTCGCCTGTCCTGCAGCCGGACCACCTCGATTTGGCAAGCCAAGTGAAAGAGTTGAAAGAACTGCTGGAAATGCGGCATCATGAGCAGCCTGTTGATGTGCTGCCTGAGCCGCTGAAAAAGGCGGACCAGCTTCTGGCAAAACAGGGGGTATCGCCGGCCATCCGTACGAAAGCGCTCGGCCGGTTGATCAGCACTTCTTTAAAAAATGGCGAAGAATGGACGGATGAGAAGGCGCTGGCCCACTTAACAGATGCTTTGGCCGATCTTCTTCCCGATAATCGGGAACAGGACGTGGCGATTCATTCCCAATATGTCGTGCTCTTCGGATCGACCGGAGTCGGCAAAACGACGACATTGGCAAAGCTTGCCGCTTCTTCCGTGCTGGAAAAGCAGAAAAAAATCGCTTTTATTACGACGGATACGTACCGGATTGCAGCGGTTGAACAGCTCAGGACATATGCCGAGCTTTTGAATGCGCCGCTCGAGGTGTGCTACACGAAAGAAGAATTTAAAGCGGCCCAGCAAAAGTTCGCCGATTTTGACCACGTCTTCATCGATACGGCGGGCCGGAATTTCAAAGACGGGCAATATGTCAGGGAGCTGAAGGAAATCATTCCGTTTGAGCGTAAGATACAGGCGTTTCTCGTCATGTCCGCGACGAGCAAGTACGAGGATATGAAGGAGCTCATTAAGCAGTTCTCAAGCATTCCGATCGATCAGTTGATATTCACGAAAGTGGATGAAACCGATTCATTGGGAAGCGTCATGAATCTGCTCGCCGAATCGAGAATCGGCCTCGGCTATATGACAAACGGACAAAATGTTCCGGAAGATATCCGCTACTTGTCAAATGCATCATTTGTCAGACTGCTTACGGGGTGTTGAACATGGATCAGGCAGAAAGCTTACGAAGGCGGATGGAGCAGCGCTTCGCCGAACCGCCCGCCCCTGTCGCTCATCCAAAAGCGAAAACGCTCGCTGTTATGAGCGGAAAAGGCGGCGTCGGGAAGTCGAATATATCGCTGAATACGGCTCTCGCCTTCTTAGAAAAAGGAAAGAGCGTGCTTTTGATCGATCTTGATGTCGGTATGGGGAACATCGATATTTTGATCGGCCGGCAATCGCTCTGCACCGTGATGGATCTCCTCCAGCAAAAAATGCCGTTTGAACGTGCCTTGTCAGCCGGTCCGCGTGGCCTTCAATACATTTCGGGCGGAACGGGACTGAATGCGATGTTCGAATTGAACGGGGAAAACTGGGCGTTCTTTGTGAAAGAATTAACGCGGGCTTTGAAAAGCTTCGATTATGTCATCTTTGATATGGGAGCGGGGCTGTCAAAAGATCAGCTGCCATTCGTCCTGTCAGCGGATGAAATTCTGGTCGTCACCACGCCGGAGCCGACATCCATCATGGACGCTTACAGCGCGATCAAGCATTTGGCATTAACCGGACGCGATCTTCAGCTGAAAGTCGCTGTCAATCGCTGTACAACCCAAAAAGACGGAATTTCTGCCTTTCTCCGCCTTTCGAACACGGTAAACGCTTTTTTACAGCAAAAGCTTGCATATGCAGGGCCGATTCCTGAGGATCCCCTGGTATCAAGAGCCGTTGTGGAGCAGCAGCCGTTTCTGATAAAGAACCCGCGTTCAAAGCCGAGCAGGGCGGTTTACCTGCTGGCAGAATCGCTGCTTCATAACGGCAGAACGGAAATGGGCGAAAACCGGTCCTTTATCGATAAATTATCTTCATTCCTGAGGAGGGGCAATACATTATGATTCGTGTTCTTGTCGTTGACGACTCTGCTTTTATGAGAAATATGATCACCAAGTTTTTAACATCCAATCACGAGATTGCTGTAGCAGGAACGGCAAGAAACGGCGAGGAAGCGCTCCAAAAAATCAAGGAGCTCCGCCCGGATGTGATCACTTTGGATATTGAAATGCCTGTGATGAACGGAAAAGAAACATTGAAAAGGATCATGGCGAGCGATCCGCTTCCGGTTGTCATGGTATCGAGTCTGACGCAGCAGGGGGCTGATATCACGATCGAATGTCTTGAGCTGGGGGCGATCGATTTCGTCGCAAAGCCGTCAGGTTCGATTTCAATAGATTTATATAAAGTAAGAGACATGCTGATTGAGAAAGTGTTGACAGCAGGGCGGGTGAAACTGAAAGGCCGGCCTGTTCCGATTGCAAAGCCCGCCATCGAGACGGCGAAGCGGCCGCCAGTTAGCGGCAGCGATTCAGTCCGCTTTCAGTCTGGAAAACAGCTCGTCTGCATCGGTACATCGACTGGAGGACCGAGGGCGCTGCAAAGAGTGCTTCCCAAGCTTCCTAAAACATTGAAGGCGCCTGTTTTTGTCGTTCAGCACATGCCAAAGGGGTTTACAGCTTCATTAGCGAACAGGCTGAACCACCTCTCAGAAGTAACCGTGAAGGAGGCTGAAAACGGTGAGAGAGCGAAAGACGGCTGGGTTTACATTGCACCCGGAGGGAAAAACATGGCGGTCGGCCTTGAAAAGGGCGAATTGGTGATCACACTCGATGACCGCGACACAGAAAGCCGCCACAAGCCTTCTGTTGACTACTTGTTCCAATCCCTGGCCTCACTTCAGGAGTTTGAAAAAATCGCCGTCATTATGACGGGGATGGGGAGCGACGGTACAGAAGGCGTAAAAGGCCTTTTGAAACATGGAAGGGGAACGGTGATCGCGGAAGCGGCCGAGTCGTCCGTCGTTTTCGGAATGCCGAAATCGGTCATTAACAACGGGCTTGCAAACGACATCAAGCATGTTGATGAGATTGCCGCAGCCATTATGACGTATATGAAAAAAGAGAGGGCGTGACTCATATGGATATGAATCAATATTTAGACGTCTTTATTGAAGAAAGCAGAGAACATTTGCAAACCTGTAACGAAAAATTGCTCGAACTCGAAAAAAATCCGACAGACCTGCAGCTTGTCCATGATATTTTCAGAGCGGCTCATACTTTGAAAGGGATGAGCGCTACGATGGGCTATGAAGATATGGCTCATTTAACGCACAGTTTGGAAAACGTGCTGGACGCGATCCGGAATGAAGAAATGACCATTACGTCAGAGTGGATGGACGTCATGTTTGAAGCGCTCGATGACCTTGAAGCGATTGTCCTTTCGATCATTGAAGGGGGCGACGGCAAAAGAGATGTTTCTGAAGTCTGTGCCAAGCTTGATGTGACAGGTGCAAACAAGGAGACAGCTGCATCGGCAGAAGCGCCTGAAGCGGCGTCTTCCGAAACGAAATGGGCCTATGACGAATTTCAGCGGACGGTCATTGCCGAAGCTGAGGAACAAGGCTTTAAATGTTACGAAATCAATGTTGCGTTGAAAGAGGACTGCCTGTTGAAGGGCGTCCGGGTGTACATGGTATTTGAGCAGCTGAACGAAATCGGCGAAGTCGTCAAAACGATTCCGGAAACGGAAGTCCTTGAATCGGAAGATTTTGATTCCGAATTCGTCGTTTGCTTTTTAAGCAAACACGGGGAAGAAGAGATTTTCAACAAAATCAACGGCGTATCTGAAATCGAAAAAATAGAAGTAACCGAGCTGAAAAACGATTTTTCGGCACAGGAAGAAGCCGCGCCTGCCGCGCCTGAAAAAGAAACCGCACCGAAAGACGCGGAGAAAAACCCGGCGAAGCAGCCGGATGGCAAAAAAGAAGCGGCGAAACCTGCAGCAGGCGGCGGAACGAAGACGATCCGCGTCAACATCGACCGCCTTGATTCATTAATGAACCTGTTTGAGGAGCTGGTCATTGACAGGGGGCGCTTAGAGCAGATCGCCAAAGAGCTTGAACACGGCGAATTAACAGAAACCGTCGAACGGATGACAAGAATTTCAGGCGACTTGCAATCGATCATCCTCAACATGAGAATGGTTCCGGTAGAAACGGTGTTCAACCGCTTCCCGCGCATGGTCCGCCAGCTGACAAAAGAATTAAATAAAAAGATCGAGCTGTCGATTTTCGGGGCGGAAACAGAACTTGACAGAACGGTAATAGACGAGATCGGCGACCCGCTTGTCCACCTCTTGAGAAACAGCCTTGATCACGGGATCGAGGCGCCTGAAGTCAGGGTGAAAAACGGTAAGCCTGAAACGGGTCAAGTCCGTCTGAAAGCATATCACAGCGGGAACCACGTCTTTATCGAGGTCGAGGATGACGGAGCCGGCATCAACCGCAAAAAGGTGCTTGAAAAAGCGCTTGAACGCAACGTCATTACCGAACGCGACGCCGAAACGATCGAAGATCATGAAATCGACGCACTCATTTTTGCACCGGGATTCTCAACCGCAGATCAAATCTCGGATATTTCAGGACGCGGGGTCGGCTTAGACGTTGTCAAAAGCAAGCTGGAATCATTGGGCGGTTCTGTCAGCATCAAATCGAGCGAAGGCGAAGGTTCGCTTTTCTCCATTCAGCTTCCGCTTACACTGTCGATCATATCCGTGCTGTTAGTCAAACTTGAAAACGAAACGTTTGCGATTCCGATTTCTTCTATTATAGAAACGGCTGTCATCGATAAGAAAGATATTCTTCAGACGCACGACCGCGAAGTGATCGACTTCAGGGGCCATATCGTACCGGTGGTTTACCTGAAAGAACAGTTTAATGTTGAGGATTCGTCGGATGATCTTGATCAGCTTCACGCCATCGTCGTGAAAAAAGGAGACAAGCTGACGGCATTTGTTGTCGACTCCTTTATCGGCCAGCAGGAAGTCGTCCTAAAATCACTCGGCGATTATTTAACAAACGTTTTTGCCATTTCCGGCGCGACGATTTTGGGAGACGGACAAGTAGCCCTGATCATCGACTGCAACGCCCTTATTAAATAGAAAGCGAAAGGAGAGCGATCCTCTTGACCACACAGACTACCACCGGTGAAAAAATGATTGTGTTCAAAGTAAATCATAAAGAGTATGCCATCTCTGTATCCGAAGTGATGTCCATTGAAAAATGGCAGCAGCCAACAAGGGTGCCGGGAGTGGAACCGTATATTTGCGGCGTCATTAATTTGAGAGGTGTTGTCACACCTGTCATCGATTTAAGAAAGCGGATTGAAGCGCCTGGAGATACGATTACAGATGAAACGAGAATCATCATCATCACCCATCAGGACATTGAAGTCGGCTGGGTGGTGGATGAAGCGAACGATGTCATCACCGTCGAGGAAGAGGAAATTGAATCGGCTCCCGAAACGGTAGGAAAAGACGGCAGGCAATGGATTAAAGGTATCGTCAAGCAAGGGTCCAGACTTCTCAATCTGATTGACTCTGAAGCTGTTTTAAACCGGAAGTCAAGCCTTGCCGCCGCTTCTGAAAATGTGAAGAAATAAGGAGCCTAAGATGAGCGTATTTAACGGAATTAGAGAAGAGCATCTTGATATATTGCGGGAAGTCGGGAATATCGGAGCGGGTCATTCCGCTTCGGCCCTGGCTCTATTGCTGAACAGGAAAATCGAAATGGAAGTGCCGTTTGTCAAGCTGATGTCGTTTGATGAGCTTGTCAACCTATTCGGCGGTGCAGACCTTCCTGTCGCAAGCATCTTTTTGCGCATGGAAGGGGATTTTCCCGGTTCTATGTTCGTGATCATGCCTTTTTCAGAGGCAGAGCAGCTGATCAGGGAGCTTGTCGGCAATCCGGAATTCGAGATTGACAGCATGACGCCGAACGATATCGGAGCTTCCGCCCTGCACGAACTCGGGAATATTATGGCGGGATCTTATTTGACCGCTCTCGCTGATTTGACAAACCGGCAAATGTACCCGAGCGTCCCTGAACTGACGCTTGATATGTTCGGAGCCGTCATCAGCGAAGGGCTGATCGAGCTCAGCCAAGTCGGAGATCAGGTTATCGTGATCGACAACTCCATTTTTGACGAGGAGCACAACCGGAAAGTAAAAGCGCATTTGTTCCTTCTGCCGGACTATGATTCTTTTGAAAAGCTCTTTCATGCATTGGGTGCAGCGCTATGAAAATCTTAGAAAAAGAAACATCGATTATCAGAGTGGGAATTGCCGATGTGAAAATAGTCCGCACTCCCGACAAGATCAGAACATCGGGTCTCGGTTCGTGCGTCGGACTCGTGCTCTATGATTTGGAAGCGAAGACGGCCGGTCTCGTCCACGTCATGCTTCCCGACTCTTCCTTATCCAAGACACCGGACATCAATGTAGCAAAGTACGCGGACACAGCTGTCGAAGCGACGGTTAAGATGCTGCTTGAAGCCGGATGCCGAAAATACGCTTTGAAAGCGAAAATGGCCGGAGGAGCCGAAATGTTTAAATTTAAGATGACAAATGATTTGATGAAAGTCGGGCCAAGAAATGTGCTTGCGATTAAAAAACATCTATCTCTCTTAAACATTCCGATTGTAAGCGAGGATACAGGCGGAAACAGCGGAAGAACGATCGAGTTCGATCCGCAGTCAGCTGAACTTGTCATCCGGACAGTTAAACAAGGTGTAACGACGATTTAATATGCAATATAGGGGGATAAAGATGCAATCCTTGAACTATGAAGATCAGATGCTTTGGTCGCGGTGGAAAGAATGGAAAGATCCTCAGGCAGGCGATGATTTAATCCGCCGCTATATGCCGCTTGTGACATATCATGTCGGCCGGATAGCAGTCGGCTTGCCCAAGTCCGTTCATAAAGACGATTTGGTCAGCCTTGGCATGCTGGGTTTGTATGACGCCCTTGAAAAATTTGATCCGGGAAGGGATTTGAAGTTTGATACATACGCTTCCTTCAGAATCAGAGGCGCTATTATCGACGGCCTTCGCAAAGAAGACTGGCTTCCGAGAACATCCCGTGAAAAAACGAAGAAAGTGGAAGCTGCGATCGAAAAGCTCGAACAGCGTTACTTAAGAAATGTTTCGCCGAGCGAAATCGCCGCTGAGCTGGGAATGAGCGAGCAAGACGTCGTGACCACAATCAATGAAGGTTTCTTTGCGAATCTCCTTTCAATTGATGAGAAGCTTCACGACCATGAAGACGGGGAGAACGTCCAAGTGATGATCAGGGACGACAAAACGAGCACGCCGGAAGAAAAAATGCTCAAAGACGAACTGATCTCCCAGCTTGCGGAAAAAATAAACGAGCTTTCAGAAAAAGAACAGCTCGTGATCAGCTTATTCTATAAAGAAGAGCTGACCCTGACGGAAATCGGCCAGGTTTTGAATTTGTCGACTTCCCGCATTTCACAGATTCACTCCAAGGCGCTTTTGAAACTGAAGCATCTGCTCGATAAAGTGGTACAATAACATGTAAGCTGCCGGCATGAAACCGGCAGCATTTTTTAAGCGACCGACAGGGAAGTCTTTTTTGATTAAATTTCATGGTTAGCGAGTGAAAAATATGTCAACAATATTATGGCTTGTGAGCTTTACGCTCCACGGTATATTGATTTATTTCGTCATCATTCTGAATGCGAGGCTCAGTGCTTTTAAGGCCGCGGAGAAAGAGCAAAAACAGCTTTTGGAAGAAACCGAGAATACATTGACCGCTTTTTTGATGGAGCTAAAAGACGAAAATGAAAAACTCGTTCGCGAGATTCGGGCGAATGCCGAAGAAGAGTCGCAAAGAGCGCAAACACAGCCTGACATTCCTGCTCAAACCCCCGCCCTTCCGGAAGCGGACGAATCGCGCGATCTGCCGCTTCACATCGAAGCGATGATCAATGAGGTGGAGCAGGTAGAAGATGAGCTCAATCAAAAGGAACAGGAAGCATCCGTATCCTATGAAGAAGAAGCTCTCGCATTATATGAAAAGGGGCTCTCTCCGGAGGAAATCGCAAGACAGCTGAAAAGCGGGAAAACAGAAATCGAGCTTTTCTTAAAATTTCGCGGAAAGCTGAAAAACGATTCTTGATTGTCGAGAAAGCTTATGTTATATTATTTCTTGGTGTTAATTACACACGCTTAACGATTTATGCAAGCGGTGCTGTGCGCTTCTCGTGCAGTCCTGCATAAAAATGACCTAAGCGGAGGAAAAAAACCATTATATTAGGAGGAAATAACACATGTCAGTCATTTCTATGAAGCAATTGCTTGAAGCTGGTGTTCACTTCGGCCACCAAACGCGCCGCTGGAACCCAAAAATGAAGCGTTACATCTTCACGGAGCGTAACGGAATCTACATCATCGATCTTCAAAAAACAGTCAAAAAAGTTGAAGAAGCATACAACTTCACGAAAAACCTTGCAGCTGACGGAGGAAAAATCCTTTTCGTCGGTACGAAAAAGCAAGCTCAAGACTCTGTTAAAGAAGAAGCGGAACGTTCTGGAATGTACTATGTCAACCAACGTTGGCTTGGCGGTACGTTAACAAACTTTGAAACGATCCAAAAGCGTATCAAACGCCTTAAAGATATCGAAAAAATGCAGGAAAACGGCACATTTGACGTACTTCCTAAAAAAGAAGTCGTTCAATTGAAAAAAGAATTAGAGCGTCTTGAAAAATTCCTCGGCGGAATCAAAGATATGAAAGAGCTTCCTGACGCACTGTTCATCATTGATCCTCGCAAAGAGCGCATCGCGGTTGCAGAAGCGCGCAAGCTGAACATTCCGATCATCGGAATCGTTGACACAAACTGTGATCCTGATGAAATCGATGTTGTCATCCCTGCGAACGATGACGCCATCCGCGCTGTTAAATTGCTGACTTCTAAAATGGCAGACGCCATCCTTGAAGCAAAACAAGGTGAAGAAGCAGCTGAAACAGAAGCGAAAGAAGCAGAAACAACTGAAACAACAACTGCTTAACCTGGTCAAAAGGTGATAAGGGGGTCTGCCTTTTATCACCTTTTTTTTCACCAGATCAACACTTACATATTTTGTTTGATATATAAGGAGGAAATCAAAAATGGCAATTACTGCACAAATGGTAAAAGAGCTTCGTGAAAAAACTGGCGCAGGCATGATGGACTGCAAGAAAGCGTTAACTGAAACTGACGGCAACATGGATAAAGCGATCGATCTTCTAAGAGAAAAAGGAATCGCGAAGGCTGCCAAAAAAGCTGACCGCATCGCGGCTGAAGGTTTGACTTTGATCAAAACCGACGGCAACACAGGCGTGATTATTGAAGTGAACTCCGAAACGGACTTCGTTGCGAAAAACGAAGGCTTCAAAGAGCTTTTGAACGACCTGGCTGACCACATTCTTGCTGAAAAGCCTGAAAGCGTTGAAGCTGCTATGGCTCAAAAAATGGCTAACGGTTCAACTGTAGAAGAATACATCACTAGCGCGGTTGCTAAAATCGGAGAAAAAATCACGCTTCGCCGCTTCGCTCTCCTGACAAAAGGCGATGACGCTGCATTCGGCGCATACTTGCACATGGGCGGGAAAATCGGCGTATTAACTGTCCTTAACGGCACAACTGACGAAGAGACAGCAAGAGACATCGCGATGCACGTTGCAGCTGTAAACCCTCGCTTCATTTCCCGCGACCAAGTGTCAGAAGAAGAAGCGAACCGCGAGCGCGAAATCTTGACTCAGCAGGCGCTTCAAGAAGGAAAGCCTGAAAACATCGTCGCAAAAATGGTTGAAGGCCGCCTGAACAAATATTTCGAAGAAATCTGCCTGCTTGATCAAGCATTCGTTAAAAACCCGGATGAAAAAGTGAAACAGGTTGTTGCTGCGAAAAATGCAACAGTTGAAACATTCGTCCGCTACGAAGTTGGAGAAGGTATCGAAAAACGCCAAGAAAACTTTGCTGAAGAAGTTATGAACCAAGTGAAAAAATAAGATTGAAAAGCCGCTTGCCTTAAAACACACGGCAGGATCTTTTCAAAGAAAATAGGGGACACAATTTGTGTCCCTATTTTTAAAACAGTTTACAAACCTTTTTTTCTCTTGCATAATAAATAACGGCAAGCATGCACTTGGAGGTTATTATGGAAAAACCAAAGTATAATCGTATCGTATTAAAGCTTAGCGGAGAAGCCCTTGCGGGTGAACAGGGAAACGGCATCAATCCGACCGTGATCCAGTCCATCGCCAAACAGGTGAAAGAGATCGCCGAGCTTGATGTTGAAGTGGCGGTCGTCGTCGGTGGCGGCAACCTGTGGCGCGGAAAAACGGGGAGCGATCTCGGAATGGACCGCGCAACAGCGGACTACATGGGAATGCTTGCAACGGTCATGAATTCCCTTGCGCTGCAAGACAGCCTTGAAACGCTCGGGATTCAATCAAGAGTTCAGACATCCATCGAAATGAGGCAGGTCGCTGAGCCCTACATAAGAAGAAAAGCGATTCGCCATCTTGAAAAGAAGCGCGTCGTCATCTTCGCTGCCGGTACAGGCAATCCATACTTCTCAACGGATACGACAGCAGCGCTCAGAGCGGCTGAAATCGAAGCCGACGTCATCTTAATGGCTAAAAATAATGTCGACGGTGTATACAATGCCGATCCTCGAACTGACGAAACAGCCGTAAAATATGAAAAATTGTCTTATCTCGATGTGTTAAAAGACGGTTTGGCCGTCATGGATTCAACCGCTTCTTCACTTTGCATGGATAACGACATCCCGCTGATCGTCTTTTCTATTATGGAAGAAGGAAATATTAAAAAAGCCGTTTTAGGCGAACAAATCGGTACAATCGTAAGGGGGAAATAACGTGTCAACTCAAGTGATGAATGAAACAAAAGAACGGATGGAAAAAGCGATAGGCGCTTATCAGCGCGAATTGGCCACTGTACGTGCAGGACGTGCAAATCCGTCTTTGCTGGACAAAGTGACAGTTGAATACTACGGAGCGCAGACGCCTTTAAACCAGATCGCGTCCATTACGGTTCCGGAAGCGCGGATGCTCCTCATCACACCATATGACAAAACAGCGCTCGGCGATATTGAAAAAGCGATTCAAAAAGCCGACCTCGGCATCACTCCGTCAAATGACGGCAACATCATCCGGATCACGATCCCTGCTCTAACTGAAGAGCGCAGAAAAGAGCTTGCCAAGCTCGTGAAAAAATATTCGGAAGATGCTAAAGTCGCGGTCCGCAACATCCGCCGCGATGCGAATGACGATCTGAAAAAACTAGAGAAAAATGGTGAAATGACTGAGGATGAATTGCGCTCTTCAACGGAAGACGTACAAAAGCTGACAGATGAATATGTGTCGAAAATTGATGAGATCACAAAAGATAAAGAGAAAGAAATCATGGAAGTTTAATGAAAAACTCTGTACAATAGATAATAGTGAAAAGACCCTCTCATGTTTACAGGGGGTTTTTTTGTTAATACTGTTGTTATCTAGAACGATATAACAGGAAAGCAACCTTTTGGGTGATGGAGGACTCTCATGCTCAATATACTCAAAAATTGGAAGAACCAGCATTCAGCTGCTTCCAACATGGAATGTTACACAAAAGAAAATATTTTAAAAGGAGAAATTCCTGAACATATCGCCATTATTATGGACGGAAACGGCCGTTGGGCAAAGAAACGGGCGATGCCCCGCATCGCGGGTCATCACGAAGGCATGAAGGTGGTCAGACAGACGACAAAGCTTGCCAATGAGCTCGGTGTCAAAGCGTTGACGCTGTATGCCTTTTCGACGGAAAATTGGAAGCGTCCTAAGTTTGAGGTTGACTTTCTGATGAAGCTGCCTGAAGAGTTCCTGGGAACGTATCTCCCGGAGCTGGTCGAAGAAAATGTCCGGGTCCGCTTGACAGGCGATAGGGAAGGACTGCCGCCCCACACGATCCGCGCGGTTGAAAAAGCCATCCGTGATACGGAGAACAATGACGGACTTATTCTTAATTTTGCATTGAATTACGGGGGACGTGCAGAAATCGTCAGAGCCGCAAAGAGAATCGCCGAAGAAGCGAAAAAAGGCACATTGAATACCGAGGAAATCGATGAAAAGCTATTTTCCGACTATTTAATGACAGAAGCTTTGCAGGACCCTGATTTGCTGATTCGCACAAGCGGCGAGATCAGGCTGAGCAACTTCATGCTTTGGCAGCTTGCCTACAGCGAATTTTTATTTACCGATGTATTGTGGCCTGATTTTAAAGACGTTCACTTGCTTCAGGCTATCGGAGAATATCAGCGTCGCGGGAGAAGGTTTGGCGGAATTTAGAGGATGGTGCAGATGAAACAGAGAATATTGACGGGTGTGATCGCGGCAGCGGTTTTTCTGCCGCTCGTGATTTTCGGTAAGCTGCCGTTCACCCTGCTAGTTTATGCAATAGGTATACTCGCTCTATATGAACTTTTAAGAATGAAAGGCCTGAAGCTCATCAGCGCTCCGGGTATCATCAGCCTGCTGCTTTTGGCGGTTTTGCTGTATCCAAGCCAGTATGCGGAAGCCGCGGGGCTGGGCATTACCAAAGGGGAGGTCGTCTTTTTGGCCGTCCTTTTGCTTTTGGCATACACGGTGCTCAGCAAAAACTCGTTTACTTTTGACGAAGCGGCATTCGTGGCGCTGACAGCCATTTATATCGGATTCGGGTTTTATTACTTTATTGAAATCAGAAACATCGGACTCAGCTATGTCTTTTTTGCAATCGGCGTCGTCTGGTCAACGGATTCCGGCGCTTATTTTATCGGAAAGGCGTTTGGAAAGCGGAAGCTCTGGCCTGAAATCAGCCCTAACAAAACGGTTGAAGGCTTTTGGGGCGGAATTTTGACAGCGGTCGTTTTTTCCACGATTTATCAGGCCGCCACAGGTTTTCCGCACGCTTATCTGTTTGTGCTGATCATTACCGTGCTTTTGTCAATCGTCGGTCAGATCGGCGATTTGGCCGAGTCTGCGTTCAAAAGGCATTACCAGGTGAAAGACTCGGGCAGGATCCTCCCGGGACACGGCGGAATGCTGGACCGCTTTGACAGCTTTTTATTTGTCATGCCGGTTCTGTACTTCCTGCTTGTTCTTTTTCAGCCGTTCGGGCTATGATAGAAAAGGGTACTGATAGCTAGAAAGAAACAGAGGTGCGGCAATTTTGAAGAACATATGTCTATTGGGAGCGACAGGCTCCATAGGAGAACAGACGCTTGATGTCATCAAAGCGCATGACGATAAGTTTCAGCTGACCGCCATGTCTTTCGGAAAAAACGCCGAAAAAGCGGCAGAAATCATTGAAACATTTAAACCGAAGTATGTATCCGTAGGGGATGAGCATACATATGAAGCATTAAAACAGCATTCTTTTTCTTACACCTTTAAAACAGGGATCGGGGAGGAATCTTTAATCGAAGCGGCCGTTAGTCCGGAAGCGGATGTCGTCGTCAACGCTCTCGTCGGCAGCGTCGGCCTTCTGCCGACTTTAAAGGCGATGGAGCATAAAAAAACAGTCGCGCTTGCAAATAAGGAAACTCTCGTGACAGCCGGTCATATAGTGAAAGAACACGCCCAAACATACGATGTCCCGCTCTTGCCCGTCGACAGCGAGCATTCCGCGATTTTTCAGGCGCTCCAAGGGGAAAATCCGAAGCATATGAAACGGCTGATCATCACGGCTTCAGGCGGCAGCTTCAGGGACAGAACAAGGCAGGAACTTGAAGGCGTCACAGTGGAAGAAGCCCTCAATCATCCAAATTGGTCGATGGGTGCAAAAATCACGATCGATTCGGCTACAATGATGAATAAAGGGCTCGAGGTCATTGAAGCGCACTGGCTGTTTGATGTGCCTTATGACCGGATCGATGTCCTCCTTCACAAAGAAAGCATCATTCATTCAATGGTGGAATTCCACGACCGAAGCATCATCGCCCAGCTTGGCACACCTGATATGAGAGTGCCGATTCAATATGCGCTCAGCTATCCGGAACGCCTGCCGTTTGATGAAGCCAAATCACTCGAACTCTGGGAAGTCGGACAGCTGAATTTTGCCCAAGCTGATTTTGAAAGGTTCCGCTGCTTACAATTCGCTTATGAATCAGGTAAAATAGGCGGTACAATGCCGACTGTTTTAAACGCGGCCAACGAGGAAGCCGTTGCGGCATTTCTTTCAGGCAGGATTTCCTTTCTCGGGATTGAAGACATCATTGAAAAAGCTTTGGAACGCCATCAGGTGATCGCAAAGCCGAGCCTTCAAGAGATCCGTGAAGTGGACAAAGACGCCAGAAAGTTTGTCCAAACATTACTCACATAAGGTGGTATGTTCGTGAATACTGTGATCGCGTTTATTCTTATTTTTGGAACGCTCGTATTTTTCCATGAGCTTGGTCATCTCATCCTTGCTCAAAGAGCCGGAATACTGTGCCGAGAGTTTGCTATCGGCTTCGGTCCGAAAATCTTTTCGTTTAAGAAAAATGAGACCGTTTATACGATCAGGCTTCTTCCGATCGGCGGCTTTGTCAGAATGGCCGGTGAAGATCCTGAGATGATTGAAGTGAAGCCCGGTTATACGGTCGGGCTGTTGTTCGACAGCGAAAACAAAGTCGAAAAGATCATTATCAACCAAAAAGAAAAATATCCTGACGCATTGGTCATCGAAGTGGAGCAGGCTGATCTGGAGCACCAGATGAGGATTACGGGCTATGAGCACGGCAATGAAGATCATCTCTCTTCCTTTTCTGTCAGTGAAACGTCCTTTTTCATCGTAGACGGGGAAGAAGTCCAGATCGCTCCTTACAACCGCCAATTCCATTCAAAAACGGTTTGGCAGCGTATAAAGGCGATTGCGGCCGGCCCGATCATGAACTTTATTTTGGCTTATGTCATTCTCGTCATGCTCGGCCTGATGCAGGGAGTGCCGTCTGACGAGCCGGTGCTCGGCAAGTTGATAGACAACGGACGGGCGGCGGAAGCGGGGCTCCAGGAAGGAGACCGCATTCAAACGATTAACGGCGAGAACATGAGATCGTGGACGGATATTGTCAACACGGTCAGGGAACACCCTGAAAAAGAACTGAAAATCGTTGTGATGCGTGACAACGTTAAGGTGACGAAATATGTAACACCTGAAGCGGTCAAGGCAGGGGATGAAACCGTCGGCAGATTCGGCGCTTACAACCCGGTGAAAACAGGAATCCTGACATCGATTTCCTACGGTGCGACCGAAACGGCGACAGTGGCGCAGAGCATTGTGACCAATCTGGGAAAGCTCGTCACGGGACAATTCTCAATCGACATGCTGGCCGGTCCTGTCGGCATTTATGACATGACAGACCAAGTGGCCAAGACAGGCGTTATCAACCTGCTGAAGCTTGCCGCATTTTTAAGCATCAACCTCGGGATCGTCAACCTTCTGCCAATCCCTGCGCTGGACGGCGGCAGACTGTTGTTCCTGTTTATTGAAGCGATCCGCGGAAAGCCGATCAACCGAGAGAAAGAAGCGTTTGTCGTCTTTGTCGGCGTCGCATTTTTGATGCTCTTAATGCTTGTCGTCACATGGAACGATATCCAGCGCTTATTTCTGTAAAACCAATTGCCTTTTTTAAGTGCAGCCAAGCCTTTTAAAAGGCTCTTTTTTAGGGACGCTGTTCCCGACTCAAAAAGTAACCAACTGAAACAAATGAGGTGCGAACGAATGAGACAGAGCAGGACTTTAATTCCTACGCTCCGCGAAGTGCCGGCTGATGCTGAAGCGAAAAGCCATCAGCTTCTTCTCAGAGCGGGGTTTATCAGACAAAACACAAGCGGTGTATACAGCTATATGCCTCTTGCCAATAAAGTCATTCACAAAATCCAGAGCATTGTCCGCGAAGAAATGGAGAAAATCAATGCCGTCGAAATGCTGATGCCGGCGCTCCAGCAGGCGGAAACTTGGCAGGAATCGGGAAGATGGTACACGTACGGTCCTGAGCTCATGAGGCTGAAAGACCGCCACGGCCGCGAATTTGCCCTTGGCGCGACACACGAAGAGGTCATCACAAGCATCGTCAGAGATGAAGTGAAATCGTACAAGCGCCTTCCGCTGACCCTTTACCAGATCCAATCTAAATTCCGCGATGAAAAGCGCCCGCGCTTCGGTCTGTTGAGAGGCCGCGAATTCATCATGAAGGATGCGTATTCCTTCCATTCTTCCGCCGAAAGCCTTGATGAAACGTACAATGATATGTACCAGGCGTATACGAATGTGTTTACGCGCTGCGGCTTGAATTTCAGACCGGTCATTGCAGATTCAGGTGCGATGGGCGGTAAGGATACCCATGAATTTATGGCATTGTCTGATGTCGGTGAAGATACAATTGCGTACTCTGATCAGTCTTCATACGCTGCCAACATCGAAATGGCTGAAGTAAAGGAAGCCGCTGCTGGCGAGCAGGCTGAAATGAAAGAGCTCCAGGAAGTCCACACACCTTCGGTCAAAACGATCGAAGAAGTTGCCGCATTTCTTGGCATATCCCCGTCAGACTGCATGAAATCAATGCTCATGAAAGCAGACGGACGTTTTGTCCTCGTGTTGACGAGAGGGGATCATGAAGTCAACGATATTAAGGTGAAGAACCTGCTCCAAGCAGAAACGATCGAATTCGCGAGCGCCGAAGAGGTTGCTGAGATAACGGGTACTGAGCCCGGCTTTGTCGGACCGGTGGGGCTCGACCGTGAAATCGAAATCTTTGCAGACTTTGCTGTGAAGGCGATGGCAAACGCAGCGGCAGGAGCGAATAAAACAGATTACCATTATCAAAACGTCAATATCAGCCGGGATGCGCACAATGTGACATTCGCAGATCTCCGCTTTATCCAGGAAGGAGACCCTTCACCGGATGGAAACGGAACGATCCGTTTTGCAAAAGGTATCGAAGTCGGACAAGTTTTTAAACTCGGCACCCGCTATTCTGAAGCGATGGACGCAACATACCTTGACGAAAACGGACGCGCTCAGCCGATGCTGATGGGCTGCTATGGAATCGGGATTTCCCGGACGCTTTCGGCCATCGTTGAGCAGCATCATGACGATAAAGGCTTGATCTGGCCGCTGGAAGTGACGCCGTATGACCTGCACATCCTCGCGCTTAACATGAAAAATGACGCGCAGGTTCAGCTTGCCGAAAAGCTGTATGAAGAATTTAAAGCGAACGGCTATGACGTACTGTTTGATGACCGTGCCGAACGGGCCGGCGTTAAATTTGCAGATTCCGATTTGATCGGTCTGCCGATCCGCATCACGGTCGGAAAAAGAGCTGATGAAGGCGTTGTCGAAGTGAAGATCCGCAAAACCGGAGAATCCTTTGAAGTCGCCGCTGAAGAGCTTTTGGACTTTGTCGAAAAACAAGTCAAGAGCTTATCTTCTCACGCTTAAACATGGTAAACTAGAGTAAAGGAAGGTACCTCGGGAATCGCCCCAAGGTACCTTCAATTATGATTTTCTTTTAGGGAGGAATCTGTCTTGGAAGACCAGCTTTCTGTCAACAGAAGACAGTTTCAAATTCTTCTGCAGCAGCTGAATGTAACGGAAGATACGATGATCCGCCACCTTGAAGGCGGACAAATCATAAAGCTGACCGTTCATAAAAACAAGAAGACATGGCACTTTCACTTTAAATTGAAAAATGTCCTGCCTTATCAAGTCTTCGAACGGTTTCACACCCAGCTGACCCGCACCTTTTCCCATATCGCTCAGGTCACCTGTTCCATCGAGGCGGAAAACCCTTCGATTGACGAGCAGCTAGTTCAGGATTACTGGACGCGCTGCATCCAGGAACTCGACGGTATTTCCCCGCCGATTTTGACGCTTTTGAACGACCAAAAGCCAAAGCTTATGGGGAACAAAATCCTGCTTAAAACGAAAACAGATACAGAAGCATCCGCTTTAAAAAAGAAATACAGCTCGCTCATCCAGTCAAGCTACCGCACATTCGGCTTTCCTGAGCTTCAGCTGGACACAGAAATTTTTGTATCAGATCAAGAGATTCAGAAATTCAGAGAGCAAAAAATGGCCGAAGATCAAGAGAGAGCCCTTCAGGCTTTAATCGAAATGGAGAAGCAGGATAAGGAAGCACAAGACGATGAAGCGCCGGCAGGCCCTCTTCAGATCGGCTACCAGATTAAAGACTCTGAAGAAATCAGAACGCTTGACAGCATCATGGATGAAGAGCGGAGAATTACGGTGCAAGGCTATGTATTCGACGCTGAAACAAGAGAGCTGAAAAGCGGCAGAACGCTTTGCATCTTTAAAATAACCGACTATACAAACAGCATTCTCGTCAAAATGTTCGCCCGCGAAAAAGAAGACGCTGTATTGATGAAGTCCCTGAAAAAAGGGATGTGGGTCAAGGCGAGAGGAAGCATACAAAACGATACATTCGTCCGCGATTTGGTGATGATCGCCAACGATGTCAATGAAATCAAAGCGAAAACCCGTGAGGATACAGCGCCAGAGGACGAAAAACGAGTCGAGCTCCACCTCCATTCACCAATGAGCCAGATGGATGCCGTATCAAGCATCGGCAAGCTTGTCGAACAGGCGAAAAAATGGGGGCACCCGGCTATCGCGCTCACTGACCATGCCGTAGTCCAATCGTTTCCGGATGCATTCGCGGCAAGCAAAAAGCATGGCGTGAAAATGATCTACGGACTTGAAGCCAACCTCGTCGACGACGGCGTGCCTATTGCCTACAATCCGGTGCACCGTCTGCTTGAAGAGGAAACATATGTCGTGTTCGACGTCGAGACGACGGGGCTGTCTGCCGTCTATGATACAATCATCGAGCTGGCCGCCGTAAAAGTAAAAGGCGGGGAAATCATCGAACGCTTTGAAAGGTTTGCCAACCCGCATCGCCCTTTATCGGCTACGATCATCGAGCTGACGGGGATTACCGATGATATGCTGAAAGATGCGCCTGAAGTCGAAGAGGTCATCCGCGATTTTAAAGAATGGGTCGGTGATCACACGCTTGTCGCTCACAATGCAAGCTTTGACATCGGCTTCATCAATGTCGCCTATAAGCGCCTGCTGAATTCGGAGAAAGTGCAGAACCCGGTCATTGACACGCTTGAGCTGGGCCGTTTTCTTTATCCGGAATTCAAAAACCACAGGCTGAATACGCTTTGTAAAAAGTTTGACATCGAGCTCACCCAGCATCACAGGGCGATTTATGATACCGAAGCGACGGGTTATCTCCTTGTGAAAATGCTGAAAGATGCGGCCGAAAAAAATATCCTGTACCACGATCAGCTGAATGAAAATATGGGGCAGTCCAATGCCTATCAGCGTTCAAGGCCATATCACGCGACACTTTTGGCGGTTAATGAGACAGGCTTGAAAAACCTTTTCAAACTTGTTTCGCTGTCGCATATCCATTATTTTTACAGGGTGCCGAGGATCCCAAGGTCACAGCTTGAAAAGTACAGAGAAGGGCTTTTAATCGGTTCGGCGTGCGACAAAGGCGAAGTATTTGAAGGCATGATGCAGAAATCGCCGGAAGAAGTTGAAGACATCGCTTCATTTTATGACTACCTTGAAGTCATGCCGCCTGAAGTCTACCGGCACCTGCTTCAGCTCGAACTCGTCAGGGATGAAAAAGCGTTAAAAGAAATCATCGCCAACATCACAAAGGTCGGCGAGAAGCTGAATATCCCAGTAGTAGCAACTGGAAATGTCCATTATCTGAACCCTGAGGACAAAATTTACCGGAAGATTCTAGTTTCCTCGCAAGGCGGCGCAAATCCGCTCAACAGGCACGAGCTGCCGAACGTTCATTTCCGTTCGACGGATGAAATGCTTGAGGCCTTTTCATTTTTGGGTGAGGAAAAAGCGAAAGAAATCGTTGTCAAGAACACCCGCATGATCAGCGAGCGAATCGAAGAAATCAAGCCGATCAAAGACGATCTTTACACACCGAAGATCGAAGGCGCAGATGACGAAATCCGCCGCATGAGCTATGAGAAAGCAAGAAGCATTTACGGCGAGGACCTGCCCGAAATCGTCGAAAAACGGATCGAAAAAGAGCTGAAAAGCATAATCGGCCACGGATTCGCCGTCATCTATCTGATCTCTCATAAGCTTGTAAAACGCTCCCTTGATGACGGCTATCTCGTCGGTTCGAGGGGATCGGTCGGTTCTTCCCTTGTCGCAACATTGACGGAAATTACCGAGGTCAACCCGCTGCCGCCGCATTACGTCTGTCCGGATTGCCGCCATTCCGAGTTTTTCAACGACGGATCGGTCGGTTCGGGATTTGATTTGCCTGACAAAGACTGTCCGAAGTGCGGAGCGGCCTACAGAAAAGACGGCCACGACATTCCGTTCGAGACGTTTCTGGGGTTTAAAGGGGACAAGGTTCCTGATATCGACTTGAACTTCTCGGGCGAATACCAGCCGCATGCCCACAACTATACGAAAGTCCTGTTCGGAGAGGATAACGTCTACCGTGCGGGAACGATCGGAACAGTCGCCGAAAAAACGGCTTACGGGTATGTCAAAGGGTATGCAAACGACAACAATTTGCATATGCGCGGGGCGGAAATCGACCGACTTGTCCAAGGCTGTACAGGCGTCAAGCGGACGACAGGGCAGCACCCGGGCGGAATTATCGTTGTGCCGGATTATATGGATATTTACGACTTTTCACCAATCCAGTTTCCGGCGGATGCCACAGATTCCGAATGGAAGACGACGCATTTTGACTTCCATTCCATCCATGACAACCTTCTGAAGCTTGATATTCTTGGACACGATGATCCGACGGTCATCCGTATGCTCCAGGATCTGAGCGGGATTGATCCGAAAACGATTCCGACCGATGATCCTGAAGTGATGAAAATTTTCCAAGGGACAGAGTCTTTAGGGGTAACCGAGGAACAGATCGGCTGTAAAACCGGTACACTCGGCATCCCTGAATTCGGAACCCGCTTTGTCAGACAGATGCTCGAAGACACCAAGCCGACGACATTTTCCGAGCTCGTTCAGATTTCCGGCCTGTCACACGGCACGGACGTATGGCTCGGCAACGCGCAGGAGCTGATTCACAACAATATTTGTGAACTGAGCGAAGTAATCGGCTGCCGTGATGACATTATGGTGTACTTAATCTACCAGGGGCTTGAGCCATCCCTCGCCTTTAAGATTATGGAATTTGTCCGTAAAGGTAAGGGATTGACACCTGAGTGGGAAGAAGAAATGAAGAATAATAATGTTCCGGACTGGTATATCGATTCCTGTAAAAAAATCAAATACATGTTCCCGAAAGCCCACGCTGCGGCATATGTTTTGATGGCGGTCAGAATCGCTTATTTTAAAGTCCATCATCCGCTGCTCTACTACGCAGCATACTTTACGGTGCGGGCCGACGACTTTGACATCGAAACGATGATCAAAGGGTCGACAGCGATCAGAGCCGTCATGGATGACATCAACTCTAAAGGCCTTGACGCTTCTCCGAAAGAGAAAAGTTTGCTCACGGTGCTTGAGCTGGCGCTTGAAATGTGCGAAAGGGGCTTCTCTTTCCAAAAAGTCGACTTATACAGATCGAGCGCTTCCGAATTCATCATTGACGGAAACAGCTTGATTCCGCCGTTTAATTCAATACCGGGGCTTGGAACAAACGCCGCCTTGAATATTGTCAAAGCGAGGGGAGAAGGCGAATTTCTTTCCAAAGAAGATTTGCAAAAAAGAGGCAAGGTGTCAAAAACGATCATGGAATACTTGGAGCGCCACGGCTGTCTCGAGTCGCTTCCAGATCAGAACCAGCTGTCATTATTCTAATTCTAAAGCTGCCTGCTCAAGCAGGCAGCTGATTTTGGCAGGAATCATCGCCGGCTTTCGAATCGTATACCTGCTGCTCATACAAAAAACCGGATGACGAAATATCAACCGGGTCTCAGCCAGGTTTGCAAAAAGCTTGAACTAACGCTGTCATGATTTGCAATAAAAATATGGTTATGGTATAGTTTTATTGGAAATGCTAACGATAGCCGAGGCGAAGAGTGGGGAAACCCGCTCTTTTGTATTGAACAGGCAATTTTGTCTCGACATGTTCATCGTTTTTTCTAAAATCCCCTGCTTTTGAAGCAGGGTTTTTACGAGGGAACCGATGAATGGGAGCCTGCACAAGGAGGAAAAGTATGAGTAACAAAGTGATCGATACCGTCAGCGAAATGGTCCAGCCTATACTAGACAAACTTCAGCTTGAGCTCGTTGACATCGAATTTGTCAAGGAAGGTCCGAGCTGGTTTCTTCGCGTGTTTATTGATTCAGATGACGGCGTGGACATCGAGGAATGTGCCAAGGTTAGCGAAGCTCTTAGTGAAAAGCTCGACGAGGCTGATCCGATCAAGCAAAACTATTTTCTTGAAGTATCGTCACCTGGAGCTGAGAGGCCTTTAAAGAAAGAAGCCGATTTCATGAAAGCGCTCGGAAAAAACGTATATATTAAAACGTACGAACCTATTGAAGGCAATAAAGAGTTTGAAGGCGAGCTTTCCGCATTTGACGGTGAAAACGTGGAAGTCGCGGTGATGATCAAAACGCGCCGGAAAACGATCAATATTCCATATGATAAAGTAGCCAAAGCAAGGCTGGCTGTTTCGTTCAATTAATTTTTGACTGTTTAAGGGGGAAACCATAAACATGAGTAGTGAGTTGTTAGATGCCCTGACTGTTCTTGAAAAAGAAAAGGGAATCAGTAAGGACATTATTATTGAAGCAATTGAAGCTGCGCTCATTTCCGCTTATAAGCGGAACTTCAACCAGGCGCAGAACGTCAGGGTAGATTTAAATCGCGACACCGGTTCAATCCGCGTTTTCGCCCGTAAAGATGTCGTGGATGAAGTGTATGATCCTCGCCTTGAAATCTCGATTGAAGATGCCGTAAACATCAATCCGAACTACATTGTCGGAGATGTCGTGGAAATCGAAGTGACGCCGAAGGATTTCGGCCGCATCGCTGCCCAGACGGCAAAGCAGGTCGTGACTCAGCGCGTCCGCGAAGCGGAGCGCGGCGTCATCTATTCCGAATTCATCGATCGCGAAGAAGATATCATGACAGGCATCGTTCAGCGGATCGACAATAAGTTCATCTATGTTTCTTTAGGAAAAATCGAGGCGCTTCTGCCGGTTGCAGAACAGATGCCGAATGAAGTCTACAAGCCTCATGACCGGATCAAAGTGTTCATTACAAAAGTCGAAAAAACGACGAAGGGTCCGCAGATTTACGTTTCAAGAACTCATCCAGGTTTATTAAAACGGCTCTTTGAAATCGAAGTCCCGGAAATTTACGATGGAACGGTCGAGCTCAAATCCGTGGCGCGAGAAGCGGGAGACCGCTCGAAGATTTCCGTCCGCACGGATAATCCCGACATCGATCCCGTCGGCGCCTGCGTCGGACCGAAGGGTCAGCGTGTTCAGGCGATCGTCAATGAATTGAAAGGCGAGAAAATTGACATTGTTCACTGGTCAAACGATCCGGTTGAATTCGTCGCCAATGCGCTGAGCCCTTCAAAAGTGCTCGACGTCATCGTCAATGAAGAGGATAAGGCGACAACGGTTGTCGTTCCTGACTACCAGCTGTCGCTCGCCATCGGAAAAAGAGGTCAAAACGCCCGCCTGGCAGCCAAGCTGACAAGCTGGAAGATCGATATTAAAAGCGAAACAGATGCAAGAGAGCTTGGAATTTATCCAAGGGAGCTTGAAGAAGAGGAGCCGGAAGAGCTTTTCTTGGAAAGCGAAACTCCAGAATCGGATGAATAAGAGGTGACCTTTGGTGAAAAGCCGAAAGAAGATCCCGCTTAGAAAATGCGTCGTAACAGGGGAAATGAAGCCTAAAAAGGAGCTCATCCGCGTCGTCCGTTCGAAGGAAGGGGAAGTTTCCGTAGACCCGACCGGTAAGAAGAACGGCCGGGGAGCCTACCTTACACTTGATAAAGACGTCATTTTAACTGCAAAAAAGAAAAACAGCTTAGCAAATCAGCTTCAAGCACAGATTGATGATCAGATTTTTGATGAACTGCTGGAACTGGCGGAAAAGGAGAACAGATAAATGCCGGAATCAGAATGGTTTTCCTTGCTGGGTCTGGCGAATCGAGCTCGAAAGGTCGTGTCCGGAGAAGACCTGGTTGTGAAAGAAATCAGGCATTCGCGCGCAAAGCTTGTTTTGCTTGCAGACGACGCATCGGCTAACACGGAGAAAAAAGTAACCGACAAATGCAGGCACTACGATGTACCGGTGAAAAAAGTCGGTGATCGTGTGCTTCTGGGCCGTTCAATCGGCAAAGAATCCCGTGTGGTTGTTGCTGTCACTGATCAAGGTTTTGCGAATACGTTGCTCCGAAAGCTCGATTAATTTTTTTGGGGGTGAACGAATGGCTAAAATGAGAGTTTATGAATATGCAAAAGCCATAAATGTTTCAAGTAAGGATATTATCGCGGCATTGAAAGATATGAATATCGAAGTCAATAACCATATGGCGATGATCGAGGAAAATGCGATCAAACAGCTCGATCAAAAATTCAAGAAGGGCGCTAAACCTGCGGGAAATAAAAAGGATGCCGGTACAGGCGGACAAAAGCCGCAGCAAGAAGCCGCAAAACAGAATGCCGGAAGTAAGCCAAACAAAAATCGAGACGGAAAGAAGAATAACGTGCAGAATACTCAATTTAACAATAAAAACAAGAAGAAAAACAACAACAACAATAACAAAAAGAACAAGCGCGGTAAAAATCATCAATCTCCGCATGAGAAGCAGTTCAAGCCGAAAAAAGAACTGCCTGAAAAAATCGAATTTACCAACTCAATGTCGGTCGGGCAGCTTGCTGAAGAGCTCGGAAAAGAACCGTCAGAAATCATTAAAAAATTGATGCTTCTCGGCACTATGGCAACGATCAACCAAGATCTTGACAAAGATACCGTTGAGCTGATCGCTTCAGAATACGGCGTCGAAGTCGAAGAAGTGATCGTCCTTGAAGAAACCGAGTTTGAAAAATACGAAGAGCCGGATCAAGAAGAAGACCTCGAAATCCGTCCTCCTGTCGTAACAATCATGGGTCACGTCGACCACGGAAAAACAACGCTTCTCGACAGCATCAGAAAAACGAAGGTCGTCGAAGGCGAAGCCGGAGGCATCACACAGCACATTGGCGCTTATCAGATCGAGGAAAACGGCAAAAAGATCACCTTCCTTGACACTCCGGGCCACGCCGCATTCACAACGATGCGCGCACGCGGTGCGGAAGTTACGGATATTACGATTCTCGTCGTAGCTGCAGATGACGGGGTCATGCCGCAGACGGTCGAAGCGATCAACCATGCGAAAGCGGCTGAAGTGCCGATCATCGTCGCTGTCAACAAAATCGACAAACCGACGGCAAACCCTGACCGGGTGATGCAGGAGCTGACAGAGCACGGTCTTGTTCCTGAAGCATGGGGAGGCGAGACGATTTTCGTTCCTCTTTCCGCACTGTCAGGAGAGGGAATCGATGAGCTGATCGAAATGATCCTGCTTGTCAGCGAGGTCGAGGAGCTCAAAGCGAATCCGAACCGCAGAGCAAAAGGAACGGTCATCGAAGCCGAGCTTGATAAAGGAAAAGGTTCTGTCGCAACACTGCTCGTTCAAAACGGAACGCTTCACGTCGGAGATCCGATCGTCGTCGGGAACACATTCGGCCGCGTTCGCGCGATGGTCAATGATGTCGGCAGACGCGTTAAATCGGCGGGGCCGTCAACACCTGTTGAAATCACCGGGTTGAACGAAGTTCCGAACGCAGGGGATCAGTTCCTTGTGTTCAAAGACGAAAAAACAGCCCGTTCAGTCGGCGAAGCGCGCGCTTCCAAACAGCTTGAAGAACAGCGCAGCGATAAAGCGAAGCTCAGCCTTGATGACTTGTTTGAACAGATTAAACAAGGCGATGTCAAAGACATTAATCTCGTTGTCAAAGCCGATGTGCAAGGCTCTGCTGAAGCTCTCGTTGCAGCGCTGCAAAAAATAGAAGTCGAAGGCGTCAGAGTCAAAATCATCCACACAGGCGTAGGTGCGATTACCGAATCAGACATTATTTTAGCTTCTGCATCAAATGCAATCGTGATCGGGTTTAATGTCAGACCTGACGGAAATGCTAAGAGTACCGCCGAAGCCGAAAATGTGGATATCCGCCTTCACCGCATCATTTATAAAGTCATCGATGAGATCGAAGCAGCCATGAAAGGCATGCTTGATCCTGAGTATGAAGAAAAAGTGATCGGCATGGTTGAAGTCCGTCAAACATTCAAAGTCTCTAAAATCGGAACGATTGCCGGAGGCTATGTAACGGAAGGTACGATCACACGTGACAGCGGAATCCGCTTGATCCGCGACGGCGTCGTCATCTATGAAGGGGAAGTCGATGTGCTGAAACGCTTTAAAGATGATGTAAAAGAAGTTTCACAAGGATATGAATGTGGTATCACCATTAAGAAATACAACGACATACGTGAAGGCGATATGATCGAAGCGTATGTTATGCAAGAAATTGAAAGAAAGTGATCGGTTTCGTTGAATGCGAATGCATCATTTACGATGCATCATCACTCAAGGAAAAACGGGCGGTGCTGAAGCGGGTGATCACAAGAATCCGCGCAAAGTTCAACGTTTCTGTTTCAGAAATTGACTACCAGGACACTTGGCAGCGCACAAGCTTTGGTATCGCCGCCGTTTCTTCCTCTCGCGTGCAAACGGAAAAAGAGCTGCAACGGGTTCTGAGCTTTATCGACTCTTTTCCGGAAATTGAACGGACGATCACGAGAACAGAGTGGTTTTAACGTAGAGGTGGTATGGTCATGACGATGAGAGCTACCCGTGTGGGTGAGCAGATGAAAAAAGAACTTGGTGACATTATCGGCAGAAAGCTGAAAGATCCGCGGATCGGATTTTTAACAGTCACTGATGTCAGGGTCTCAGGTGATCTGCAAATTGCCAAAGTGTATATTTCCGTTTTAGGCGATGAAAAGAAACGGGAAGAAACGCTCAAAGGCCTGGCAAAAGCAAAGGGCTTTATTCGTTCCGAACTTGGAAACCGAATCAGGCTTCGCAAAACACCTGAAATCCATTTTGAGTTCGATGAATCGATCGATTACGGAAACCGTATCGAAACATTGATTCACGAGCTGAACGAAAACAAAGAAGAATCATAAGCTGAAAAAGGATAGGCGGGCGACTGCCTGTCCTTTTTAGCTCCAAATGAGAAAGGGGCGAAGAAACACGAATGTATAATGGAGTCCTTCTGTTACATAAACCGGTCGGCATGACTTCGCACGACTGCGTCATGAAGATCCGCAAACTGTTGAAAACAAAAAAGGTCGGCCATACCGGTACACTGGATCCCGAGGTGTCGGGCGTTCTCCCGATCTGCGTCGGGAGGGCAACCAAAATCGTCGAGTATTTGACCGAAAAGTCCAAAACATATGATGCAGAGGTCACGCTTGGCTGTTCCACGGAGACAGAGGATCAGACGGGGGAAGTCACAGAAAAGAAACCCGTCTTAGCGCCGCCTGATGAACAGACCGTGCAGAGCGTCCTGAGATCTCTTGAAGGAACGATTGAGCAGGTTCCGCCGATGTATTCAGCTGTCAAGGTAGGCGGCAAAAAGCTGTATGAATACGCGCGGGCTGGAATCGAGGTTGAACGGCCGAAGCGGACCATTACCATCCATCATATCGAACTGACATCCGAGATCCACCATGAGGGGGATAAAGCCCGCTTCCGGTTTGTTGTGACATGTTCAAAAGGCACATATGTCAGGACCTTGGCGGTAACCATCGGGGAGAAGCTCGGATATCCCGCGCATATGTCCAATCTGGTCAGGACCGCGTCAGGCCCTTTCACCCTTGACGAATGCTTGACCTTTGAAGACGTCGAAGGCTT
Organism: Bacillus sp. LB7; assembly: GCF_030449715.1. Classification (NCBI taxonomy): domain Bacteria; kingdom Bacillati; phylum Bacillota; class Bacilli; order Caryophanales; family Bacillaceae; genus Bacillus; species Bacillus sp. LB7. The sequence goes on along the minus strand of NZ_JASGCA010000006.1, from coordinate 118,515 downwards.
GATCGCTGACGGAACATTGTCTGAAAAGCTCGTCCCCATCGAACGTGCGCTTGATCATTTGCCGAAATGGATAATTAGTGATACATTAGCTAAGAAAGTGGAAAATGGAGCGGTGCTTGAAACGCCCGGCAGCTTTTCTCATTTAACGAGCGAAGACCGCATTGCGGTCTTTACGGAAGCAGGCCGGTGCACAGCCGTCTATTATCCGCATCCGACCAAAACCGGCCTGTTGAAGCCGGCAAAAGTACTCGTGCAAAAAAGCGAACAATAGAAAAGGTGACCGTTCTTGAAGACGATACATATTTCCCACCCACACGACTTGAAGCGTGAGGATTTTCCGACATCAGTTATGGCATTAGGCTATTTTGACGGTGTTCACCTGGGACATCAGCAAGTGATTCTTACAGCAAAAAACACCGCGGCAAGGGAAGGGGTCAAAACGTCGGTGATGACCTTTCATCCCCACCCTACTGCCGTGCTCAAAAAAGGCCGGGAGCCAAAAGATTTAATCACGCCTTTGCAGGACAAAATCAGCATCATTGAAGATTTAGGGGTCGATTTTTTATACGTTGTCACATTTACCCCTGAATTCGCTTCCTTATCGCCTGAAGAATTTATCGATCAATATATACTCGGCTTTCACGTTACTCATGTTGTCGCCGGATTTGACTTTACCTTCGGGAAATTCGGCAAAGGCACAATGGAAAACTTCCAGGAGTATGCGAAAGGCCGTGTCAAAAGCACGTCTGTCGCAAAATACTCCAATCAGGACCAAAAGGTGAGCTCCACGAGAATCCGCACTGTCCTGGGAGCCGGAGACGTCGAGTACGCCGCTGAACTGCTCGGCAGGCCGTACCATGTGAAAGGCTTTGTGATCCACGGCGATAAAAGGGGCCGAACGATCGGATTTCCGACCGCCAATATCGGCCTTAAAGACACATACATCGTCCCGCCGACAGGTGTGTATGCCGTTAAAGCCGAAATCGGCGGCGCTGTCTACAACGGCGTCTGCAATGTCGGATACAAGCCGACGTTTTACGAAAAACGGCCGGGGCAGCCTTCAATCGAAGTCAACTTATTCGATTTTGACCGTGACATATACGGGTCCGAAATTAAGGTTGAATGGTATAAGCGGCTGAGGAGCGAAAAAAAATTCGGCAGCGTTGACGAGCTTGTCGAACAGATTTCCAGAGACAAAGAAGAAGCGATCCGCTTCTTCAGAGAGCGGAAGCTGGCCGGAATCTAGATGTATGGAAACGGCAATACGCGTCAACAATGGTGATAATAGCTAAACTTCATCATAAGTGGTTGCATTAGGCCCGCATTTCTAGTATCATATTGTCTGTAGCTTTAAAACCGTTCACTTGGCAAATCGAATCACCGGCGTTTGCTAGGTAATCGGGGCTAATATTATATGGAGGTGAAACAGGATGGCAATTACTCAAGAGCGTAAAACACAACTCATCAATGAGTTCAAAACCCACGAATCTGACACGGGATCACCGGAAGTTCAGATCGCTATCCTAACAGATCAAATCAACAACTTGAACGAGCATTTACGCACTCACAAGAAAGACCATCACTCACGTCGCGGTCTTCTTAAAATGGTAGGTAAACGTCGTAATCTTCTTACGTATCTTCGTAACAAAGACGTAACTCGTTACCGTGAGTTGATCAACAAACTAGGATTACGTCGATAATCGTAAAAAGCGGGAGGATTCCCGCTTTTTTATCGTATAAGAACGAATATCCGGCAACTCCAAAACGCGTTGTTCATATAAATGATTTTAAATGACACCGATTCATTCTTTACATAGCACTTTGCCATTGATATGTTCAATTCATTTCGTTCATAATAGGAGTAACCTAAAAACTATCCGAAGAGAGGAGTTCATATAAGAATGGGACAAGAGAAACATGTCTTTTCCATAGATTGGGCAGGCCGCAAGCTGACGGTAGAAACCGGCCAGCTTGCAAAACAAGCAAACGGAGCTGTCATGGTGCGTTATGGAGACACCGCTGTGCTCAGCACCGCAACGGCTTCAAAAGAACCTAAAACCGTAGACTTTTTCCCGTTAACCGTGAATTATGAAGAAAGACTTTACGCCGTCGGAAAGATTCCGGGCGGGTTTATTAAAAGAGAGGGCAGACCGAGCGAAAAAGCAATTCTCGCCAGCCGGTTAATCGACCGGCCGATCCGTCCGCTGTTCGCAGACGGCTTCCGGAATGAAGTTCAAGTCGTCAGCATCGTCATGAGTGTTGACCAGGATTGTTCGTCGGAAATGGCGGCAATGTTCGGATCATCTCTTGCGCTGTCCGTATCGGACATCCCGTTTGAAGGGCCGATCGCCGGAGTGACGGTAGGCCGGGTTGACAACGAATTCATTATCAATCCGACACTTGAACAGCTTGAAAAAAGCGACATTCACCTCGTCGTAGCGGGAACGAAGGATGCGATCAACATGGTTGAAGCAGGAGCGGACGAAGTTCCGGAAGAGATCATGCTTGAAGCGATCATGTTCGGTCACGAGGAGATCAAGCGGCTTATTGCGTTCCAAGAGGAAATCGTCGCCGCTGTCGGGAAAGAAAAATCAGAAATCACCCTGTATGAGATCGATTCCGATCTGAAAGAAAAAGTGCGGGGAATGGCCGAATCAAACCTCTTAAAAGCAATCCAGGTTCATGAAAAGCACGCGCGCGAGGACGCGATCAGCGAAGTGAAGAACGAGGTTTTGGCCAAGTTTGAAGAAGAGGAACACGATGAAGACACGCTGAAACAAGTGAAAGACACTTTGTCGCAGCTTGTTAAAAATGAAGTGCGCCGTCTGATCACGGAGGAAAAAGTTCGTCCTGACGGGCGGGCTGTCGATGAGATCCGCCCGCTTTCTTCAGAAGTCGGACTCCTTCCGAGAACACACGGTTCAGGCCTTTTCACACGGGGTCAGACGCAGGCGCTCAGCATTTGTACGCTCGGTGCGCTTGGCGATGTGCAAATTTTGGATGGTCTCGGTGTTGAGGAATCAAAACGCTTTATGCACCATTACAACTTCCCGCAGTTCAGCGTCGGGGAAACAGGGCCGATGCGCGGACCGGGACGCCGCGAAATCGGGCACGGAGCCCTCGGGGAACGTGCGCTTGAGCCGATTGTTCCGTCTGAAAAAGACTTCCCGTACACGATCCGCCTCGTCTCTGAAGTGCTTGAATCAAACGGATCAACTTCCCAGGCGAGCATTTGTGCAAGCACGCTTGCGATGATGGATGCAGGGGTGCCGATTAAAGCTCCGGTTGCCGGAATCGCAATGGGTCTTGTCAAATCAGGTGACAACTACACGGTCTTAACCGATATTCAAGGTATGGAAGACCATCTCGGAGATATGGACTTTAAAGTTGCGGGAACGTCCAAAGGCGTCACAGCTCTGCAAATGGATATTAAGATTGAAGGCCTATCAAGAGAGATTTTGGAAGAGGCTCTTCAGCAGGCGAAAAAAGGCAGAATGGAAATTCTTGAAAGTATGCTGAGCACATTGGCTGAATCAAGAAAAGAGCTTTCTCCTTATGCGCCGAAAATCTTGACGATGTCGATCAATCCGGATAAAATCCGCGACGTCATCGGACCAAGCGGAAAACAAATCAATAAGATCATTGAAGATACAGGCGTTAAAATCGATATTGAACAAGACGGCACAATCTTCATCTCTTCCACCGATGAAAGCATGAACCAAAAAGCGAAGAAAATCATCGAAGACCTTGTCAGAGAAGTTGAGGTCGGACAGCTTTACTTAGGTAAAGTAAAACGGATTGAAAAATTCGGAGCTTTCGTTGAACTGTTCAGCGGAAAAGACGGTTTGATCCATATTTCAGAGCTTGCGCTCGAACGGGTAGGAAAAGTCGAAGATGTCGTTAAAATCGGCGACGAGCTCCTTGTTAAGGTTACCGAAATCGATAAACAAGGGCGCGTCAACTTATCAAGAAAAGCTGTACTGCGTGAACAGAAGGAAAAAGAAGAACAAAAATCGTAAAAAACGGTGTTTTATCTTGCTTCTGTCTTCGTCTTCAAAGCAAAAGGAAGCCTGGGTAACCCGGCTTCTTTGTTTTAAGCCTTGAAAACGGTCCGGTTCTATCTTGTCCTTTTCTCACATATTTTGTGGGGAAGGGAGGAATACAATTGAAAAGAACGATTGTTCGTGTTTCCGTTTTTTTCTTTCTTTTGCTGATGTCTTATCAGATGATGAACCGTCCGTATTCACAACATTACATAGATGCGATGAAAAAAGACGCGGTCATGGTTGCCGCTCAGAAGGACGAATTGTACCAGGAGCTTTTGCAAAAAGCGCCTGAATATGAAGTAAAGGCCCAGAATGCGAAAATTGATCAAATATGGAAAGCGATGCCCGGCTACAACGGCTTAAAAGTAAACATTGAAAAATCGTACAAAAAAATGAAACGGGCCGGAGCATTTGATGAGAAGCTGCTCGTTTATGATCAAGTGAAACCTGACGTTCATTTAGAATCCTTAAAGCCTGAGCCGATCTACCGCGGACACCCGGATAAACCGATGGTCTCGTTTATTATCAATGTCGCTTGGGGTAATGAATATTTGCAAGAGATGCTTCCCGTTTTAGAAAAGCATCGTGTCACAGCGACCTTTTTTTTGGAGGGCAGATGGGTGAAACATCATCCCGAGCTCGCAAAAGCCATCCAAAACGGCGGGCATGAAATCGGAAACCATTCATACAATCATCCGGATATGAGCAAACTGACGAGAGAACGTATTTCAGAACAGCTGCGGATGACAAATGAACAAATACAGGAAACGCTCGGCGTCAAGCCGAAATGGTTCGCCCCGCCGAGCGGCAGCTTCCGCAAAGAGGTTGTGGATCAGGCTCACAAGATGGGGATGGGAACGATCATGTGGACAGTTGATACGATCGATTGGCAGAAACCGCAGCCGGCCGTCTTACAGCAACGGGTATTAAGCAAAGTACATAACGGCGCCATGATATTAATGCATCCGACAGATCCAACTGCAAAAAGTCTTGCCGTTTTGATACAGAACCTTCATGAAAAAGGCTATCAAATCGGAACTGTCTCACAGCTGATGAATGAAAAAAGGCTTGTTGAAGAATAGGATGTGCGGCCCGTTCTTTGAATAGGAGGAACAAATTTGATTAAACGGTATACTTGTCAAAATGGGGTAAGAATCGTATTCGAAAACAATCCCACTGTCCGGTCTGTGGCCATCGGAGTTTGGATTGGTACCGGATCAAGACATGAAACACCTGAAATTAACGGTATTTCGCACTTTCTTGAGCACATGTTTTTCAAAGGGACTAAAACGCGCACTGCAAGGGACATCGCAGAGTCTTTCGACAGAATCGGCGGACAGGTCAACGCGTTTACCTCAAAGGAATATACGTGCTATTACGCCAAAGTTCTCGATGAGCATGCAAGCTATGCTCTGGAAGTGCTTTCTGACATGTTCTTTCATTCATCATTTGACGAGGAAGAATTGAAAAAAGAAAAAAACGTCGTCTATGAAGAGATTAAAATGTATGAGGACACGCCTGACGACATCGTCCACGATCTCTTGAGCAAAGCGTCATTCGGCAGCCATTCCCTCGGTTATCCGATCCTTGGCACAGAGGAGACGCTAGCTGAATTTGACGGAGATTCGCTCAGAAAATATATGGACGAATATTACACGCCTGACCGCGTCGTCATTTCGATAGCCGGAAATGTGCCGGAAGCTTTTATAAAAGAAGCTGAAAAGCATTTCGGCTCATATGAAGCCAAAGGCAAAAGAACCGGCATGACAAAACCGGATTTTCACACTGAGAAAATGACGCGCAAAAAAGAAACCGAACAGGCTCACCTCTGCCTCGGCTTCAACGGGCTGGAAGCAGGCCACCCGGAAATCTACGATTTGATCGTTCTCAATAATATTTTGGGAGGGAGCATGAGCAGCCGCCTCTTTCAGGATGTCCGGGAAGATAAAGGTCTTGCATATTCCGTGTTCAGCTACCACACTTCCTATGAAGACAGCGGCATGATGACGATCTACGCCGGAACCGGCGCAAATCAGCTTCAGCTTCTGTCAGAAACAATTCATGAAACACTGCGCGTGCTGAAAAGCGACGGAATTACACCGAAAGAGCTTGAAAACAGCAAAGAGCAAATGAAAGGCAGCCTGATGCTCAGTCTCGAAAGCACAAACAGCAAAATGAGCCGCAACGGCAAAAATGAGCTTTTGCTCGGCAAACACCGGACGCTTGATGAAATCATCGAAAAGTTGAATGCCGTCAGCCTCGAGCGAGTGAACAATCTTGCCAACCGGATTTTCACCGATGATTACTCGTCTGCATTGATCAGTCCGTCGGGTGAGCTGCCGAAATAATGCTTCCTTACAACATGCTTGTCTTTTTAGGCAGGCATGTTTTTTGTTATCGGTTCATACATCATAACAAAAGGGGGTTTTTTCATGAGGCTGAGTGAACTTTCGGGAAAAGAAATCGTCGATGTCAAGCGGGCCGAACGGCTCGGCGTACTGGGGCAGACGGATCTTGAGATCAACGAGCAGGATGGACAGATTACCGCTCTTATCATCCCTTCTGTTAAATGGTTCGGACTTGGCAGAAAACAGGGGAATGACATCAAGGTGCCCTGGTCGCAGATTCAAAAAATCGGATCGGATATGATCATTTTGGATGTTCCGGAAAGCAGCGTGACAAAAGAAGAATAAGCAAGGCTGGAAGACCCGCCCGTCCCTTGGGCGGGCTTTTTGTTTTTCTGGATTTCAATTCACCGCTATTTCCTTTTTGTCATATGATGAAATTAGCTTATGAATTAGATCCTTGTCAAAAAAGAAGGTGAATGATAGAGCCATGTTAACCGGATTGACGATTGCAATCATCGGCGGCGATGCAAGGCAGCTCGAGATCATCCGCAAGCTGACGGAACAGGATGCAAAGGTCTTTTTAATCGGTTTTGACCAGCTTGATCACGGATTTACCGGAGCTACAAAACTAAAGCTGAACGAACTTGACTTTGGCACAATAGACAGCATTATTCTGCCTGTATCGGGCACATCGATGGAAGGAACGGTTGCGACTGTTTTTTCCAATGAAAAAGTGGTGTTAAAACAGGAACATTTAGAAAAAACCCCGCCTCACTGTGCGATTTATTCAGGGATTTCAAACCAGTATTTAGACGGCATGGCCAAAGGGGCGAACCGCCGTCTTGTCAAGCTCTTTGAAAGAGACGATATTGCGATTTACAACTCGATACCTACAGTTGAAGGTGCCATTATGATGGCCATACAGCATACAGACTTTACGATTCACGGCTCGAATGTGATGGTTCTCGGGCTCGGGCGGACGGGAATGAGCATCAGCCGGACGTTCTCGGCGCTCGGCGCACGCGTAAAAGTCGGAGCGCGCGACTCCGCCCACCTCGCCAGAATCATGGAGATGGGCCTCACTCCTTTCCACACAAACGAACTTGCAGAGCATGTTGAAAATATCGACATTTGCATCAATACCATTCCAAGCCTGATTCTCGATAAACACGTCCTCTCACGAATGACACCCAGAACATTAATTCTCGATTTAGCAACCCGTCCCGGAGGCACCGATTTTGATTTTGCCGAAAAACAAGGCATTAAAGCGCTGCTTGCTCCGGGACTTCCCGGGATCGTCGCGCCTAAAACGGCGGGACAGATCATTGCCAATGTTTTGTGCAACCTTTTGACTGAATTAACAACTGACCGAAAGGGGCTGTCATAAATGTCGATCAAAGGAAAAAGAATCGGATTTGGTCTGACGGGTTCGCATTGCACGTATGATGCCGTATTTCCGCAAATCGAAGCGCTGATCAACAAAGGAGCTGAAGTCAGACCGGTCGTCACGCATACTGTCAAGTCGACGGACACGCGCTTTGGAGAAGGGGAAGAATGGGTCAGGAGAATAGAGGAACTGACTGGATTTAAAGTCATTGATTCCATTCCGAAAGCGGAGCCTCTCGGACCGAAAACGCCGCTGGACTGCATGGTTGTTGCGCCGCTGACGGGAAATTCGATGAGCAAGCTCGCGAATGCCCAGACGGACAGTCCAGTTCTCATGGCGGCCAAGGCGACGATGAGAAACTCCCGTCCCGTCGTCCTCGGCATTTCAACGAATGACGCGCTCGGCTTGAACGGCGTCAACTTGATGAGGCTGATGGCGGCAAAAAACGTTTACTTTATTCCGTTCGGCCAGGATGATCCTTATAAAAAGCCGAATTCGCTCGTCGCCAAAATGGATCTTTTAGTGCCGGCGGTCGAAGAAGCGCTCTCCCATAAACAACTGCAGCCCATCCTGGTCCACAATGATCAATAAATCTTTTGAAAATAAAGTTGTAACAAAAAATATCAATCACCACGGCACACATCTATGTTAAAATAAAATGTAAAATGCATAGTCAACCAATCGTTTACGACGATTAAGGTGGAAGGAGTTTTACAATTGGGCAGAGGATTACATGTAGCAGTAGTTGGTGCGACAGGCGCTGTAGGACAGCAAATGTTAAAAACACTAGAAGACAGGAATTTTGAACTGGATAAACTGACTTTATTATCCTCAAAACGTTCAGCAGGTACGAAGCAGACTTTCAAAGGTGAAGAGTACACTGTAGAAGAAGCTCGTCCAGAGAGTTTTGAAGGCGTCAACATCGCGCTTTTCAGCGCGGGGGGAAGCGTTTCGCAGGCGCTTGCTCACGAGGCTGTCAAACGCGGGGCGATCGTCATTGATAATACGAGCGCGTTCCGGATGGACCAAAACACTCCGCTCGTCGTACCTGAGGTCAATGAGGCAGATTTGCACAAGCACAACGGCATTATTGCAAATCCGAACTGTTCAACAATCCAGATGGTTGTTGCGCTCGAACCGATCCGCAAGGCTTTCGGTTTAAACAAAATCATCGTGTCGACTTATCAGGCGGTGTCGGGAGCCGGAAACGAAGCGGTAAAAGAGCTCTACGGGCAAACCGAAGCCATTTTGAACGACAAACCGTTCGAGCCTGAGATCATGCCGGTGAAGAGTGATGAAAAACACTACCAAATCGCATTTAACGCTATTCCTCAAATTGATAAATTCCAGGAAAACGGCTTTACGTTTGAGGAAATGAAAATGATAAATGAAACGAAAAAAATCATGCACATGCCTGAGCTTCAAGTTTCAGCCACATGTGTCAGACTGCCGGTTGCAACAGGGCATTCAGAATCCGTCTACATCGAAACAGACCGTGATGATGTGACAGCAGAGGATATTAAAAATCTGTTAAAAGAAGCTCCAGGCGTCGTTCTGCAGGATGATCCGGCTGAACAGGTCTATCCGATGCCTGCAGATGCAGTAGGAAAAAGAGACGTGTTTGTCGGCCGGGTGAGAAAAGACCTTGACCGCCCGAACGGTTTCCATCTGTGGATCGTTTCCGACAACCTGCTGAAAGGCGCAGCATGGAATTCCGTACAAATCGCAGAAAGCCTAAAAGCTTTAAATTTAGTTTAAGATTTCTAACGGGATGTGAGAAGAGAGTGAGGCAAAAGTGAAAGCCTGCTCTCTTCTGTTACGTCCGAAATCAACTTGGAGTGAAATAAAGTGAAAATCATCGTTCAAAAATTCGGCGGAACGTCTGTAAAAGATGACCGCGGCAGAAAGCTTGCCTTAAGCCATATTCAGAAAGCGGTCAATGAAGGATACAAAGCGGTTGTCGTCGTATCGGCCATGGGCCGGAAAGGCGATCCGTATGCGACTGATTCATTGCTTGATCTGCTCTACGGCGGACAGGATACGATTACCGAGCGCGAGCAGGATATGCTTTTATCATGCGGTGAAACGATCTCTTCTGTTGTATTTGCGAGCATGCTTTTGGAAAACGGGATTAAAGCAGCTGCTTTAACCGGTGCGCAAGCGGGCTTTTTAACGGACAACAACCATACGAATGCAAAGATTCTCGAAATGAAGCCTGAGCGGCTTGTCAGCATGCTGGCCGACCATGATGCGGTTGTCGTCGCAGGATTCCAAGGCGCGACTGCAAAAGGGGACATCACAACGATCGGCCGCGGCGGAAGCGATACATCGGCCGCTGCGCTCGGTGCGGCGCTGGACGCGGAATTTATCGATATTTATACAGATGTCGAAGGCGTCATGACCGCTGATCCGCGCATCGTTGAAAAAGCGAAGCCGCTGCCTGTGATTACCTATACGGAAATCTGTAATTTAGCCTATCAGGGGGCTAAGGTGATCCACCCGAGAGCCGTTGAAATCGCAATGCAGGCGAAAGTGCCGATCCGCGTGCGTTCAACCTATTCAAACGAGACGGGTACGCTCGTCACAAGCCATCACAACTCAAAAGCCGGAAGCGACGTTTTTGAGCGGCTTATCACAGGCATCGCCCATGTGAAAGACGTGACACAGTTTAAAGTCCCGGCAAAAGAAGGACAATATAACGTACAGACTGAAGTGTTTAAAGCGATGGCGAATGCCGGCATCAGCGTCGATTTCTTCAATATTACACCAAGTGAAATTGTCTACACGGTGGCTGGTAACATGACCGACCGCGCCTCTGGCATCCTGAAAGAATTGGGCTATGAACCGGGCGTGACGAGAAATTGCGCGAAAGTGTCAGCAGTTGGCGCGGGAATTATGGGCGTTCCGGGCGTTACCTCAAAAATCGTTACCGCTTTATCAGAAAAAGGCATTCCGATCTTGCAGTCTGCTGACAGCCATACGACGATATGGGTGCTCGTGCACGAGAAAAATATGGCAACGGCCGTAAATGCGCTGCATGAAGTGTTTGAACTGTCAAAATAAATATGATTGAATCATGATGAGGTGAAAAAAATGAATTTCGGAAATATCGCAACCGCAATGGTTACGCCCTTTGACAAAAATGAAAATATCGATTTTCAAAAACTGTCAAAGCTGATCGATTATTTAATAAACAATGGGACGGATTCCCTGGTGGTTGCCGGAACAACCGGAGAATCGCCGACGCTTTCCGAAGAAGAAAAGGTAGCGCTCATTCAATATTCCGTCAAGGAAGCGGCAGGCCGCGTCCCGATCATCGCCGGCACGGGAAGCAATAACACGAAAGCGTCGATCAAGCTGACAAAAAAAGCTGAAGAAGCCGGCGCTGACGCCGTCATGCTCGTCACTCCGTACTACAACAAGCCTTCTCAGGAAGGCATGTACCGTCATTTCAGAGCGATTGCGGAGGAAACGTCACTGCCTGTCATGCTTTATAATGTACCGGGAAGAACGGCTGCTTCGCTCGCACCGGAAACGACGATCCGCCTTGCGGAGATCCCGAATATCATTGCGATTAAAGAAGCGAGCGGCGACTTAGATGCGATGACAAAAATCGTAGCTGAAACCCCTGAGGACTTTGCCGTTTATTCAGGAGATGACAGCCTGACACTGCCGGCGCTGTCCGTAGGAGCGAGAGGAATCGTTTCCGTTGCATCACACATCATCGGACCGGAAATGCAGGAAATGATCAAACATTATACAGAGGGGAACACGGCTCAGGCTGCTTTGATTCATCAAAAGCTGCTTCCGCTGATGAAAGGGCTTTTTGCCGCACCGAATCCGTCTCCATTAAAGACGGCTCTTCAGCTGAAGGGTCTTGACGTCGGATCCGTCCGGCTCCCTTTGATTCCGCTAAATGAAGATGAACGACTCCGTTTAAGCAGCCTGATGAACGGCCTGTAAAAAACAATACGGACGAAAACGGTCATTCTCTTTTGGAGGGGATGACCGTTTGTCATATACATAATGGTTCTTGTTTTCTAAATTTAGATTCAGGTATAATAGGGACAAGTGATGATGGACGGGTACTTAGATTAGGAGGATTACAATTTGAAAAAAAATACAGAAAATATTAGAATCATCGCCTTAGGAGGCGTCGGAGAGATCGGAAAAAACCTTTATGTCATTGAAATCGATTCTGACATATTCGTGGTTGACGCCGGTCTCATGCATCCAGAAAATGAAATGCTGGGTATCGATGTGGTCATTCCTGACATTTCATATTTAATTGAACGATCTGACCGCGTAAAGGCGATTTTTCTCACACACGGGCATGAGGAAAACATCGGCGGCGTATTTTACTGCCTGAACAAACTTTCTGTGCCTGTTTACGGAACGAAGCTGACGCTCGCCCTTTTAAAGGAAACGCTGAAGCAGTACGGTGTAAACAAAAAGCCCGATTTAAGAGAAATTCATTCAAAATCCGTTATTACATTTGAATCGACAAAGGTGTCATTCTTCAATACAAATCACAGCATCCCGGATTCCGTCGGTGTCAGCTTTAAAACATCCCTCGGGTCCATCGTATGCACAGGCGATTTTAAATTTGACCAGACACCTGTTTTAAACCAGACAAGCGACATCGGCGAAATTGCCAAAATCGGCAACAGCGGTGTGCTGTGTCTGCTTTCCGACAGTGCCAACGCCGAGAAACCGGGCTATACGCCTTCAGAAGCAGTCGTCGGCGGAGAGATATCCGATGTGATGTACAATGCCGAAAAACGCGTCATTATTGCCGTGTTCGCGTCTAACTTTAACCGGATTCAGCAGGTCATTGATGCCGCGCTCCAAAACCGCAGGAAGCTTGCGGTTTCAGGAAAAAATATTTCGTCGATACTCCAGCTGGCGATGAAACTCGGGTATGTCACTGCAGATGAAGATCTGTTCATCCCTGTCCAGGAAGTTAAAAAGTATCCGAAAAGAGAAGTCGCGATTTTGACAGGGGACAACCATGGAGAGCCGCTCGCCGCATTGACCAGGATCGCAAAACAAGGGCATAAGCAGCTTGACATTGAGGAAGGGGATACCGTCCTGATCGCATCCTCCCCTATTCCGGGTCAGGAGCTTGTCTACTCCAAAGCGGTCGACCTCTTAACAAGAGCGGGCGCGCAGGTCGTATTCGCCCAAAAACGCGTCCATGTATCAGGCCATGGCTGTCAGGAAGAGCTGAAGCTGATGCTCAACTTGCTGAAGCCGAAGTATTTAATCCCAGTAAACGGTGAATTCAGAATGCAAAAAGCGCATTCCAAGCTTGCCGAAGAAATCGGTATGAAACGGAGCGACATTTTCCTGATTGAAAAAGGAGACGTCGTGGAATTCCGCGGACAAAACGTGAAAATCGGCGATAAAGTGCATTCAGGCAATGTTTTGATCGATGGACTCGGTGTCGGCGACATCGGCAATATCGTGCTCAGAGACCGCCGTCTTCTGTCCCAGGACGGAATCTTAATCGTTGTGATTACCCTTGATAGAAAGAAAAAACATCTTGTATCAGGACCCGAAATTATCACGAGAGGTTTTGTCTATGTCAGAGAATCTGAACAGCTGATCGTTGAAGCGACGGAGCTTGTCAGAGAACTCGTCAACGAAAGCACAGAAAACGCCGTCGTCGAATGGTCCGCCTTAAAACAGGCGATGCGTGACGCATTAAACCAGTTCCTATACGAAAAAACGAAACGAAAACCAATGATCATTCCAATCATCATGGAAGTATAAAACCAAGAGATTTCTCTTGGTTTTTTTTCATGCCTTTTGCGTTGAATGAAAAAAACGCCATTGTCCATAATACAAAAGAAACTCGAGAAAGAGGTGAGCCAGATGGACTCAAACCGGATACAAAACGGGGACAGCCAGGGGGAGCAGCCGGCTAAGCCGGACGCAAAAGACAATCTCGTCAACAAAATCCAGCAGCTCGGCGAAACGACACTCCCGCAAATGGGTCAGGATACGAACATTCACTGTCTGACCATTATCGGGCAAATTGAAGGTCACGTACAGCTTCCTCCCCAAAATAAAACAACAAAATATGAACACGTGATTCCCCAAATCGTTGCAGTAGAGCAGAATCCTAAAATCGAAGGGCTGCTCATCATCTTAAACACGGTCGGAGGAGACGTTGAAGCGGGCCTTGCGATTGCGGAAATGCTGGCGTCTCTGTCAAAGCCGACGGTCTCTATCGTGCTGGGCGGCGGACATTCAATCGGAGTTCCAATTGCAGTGTCCTGCGACCATAGCTATATCGCTGGAACAGCGACGATGACGATCCATCCGGTCAGACTGACAGGGCTTGTCATCGGTGTCCCGCAGACATTTGAGTATCTCGATAAAATGCAGGAAAGGGTCATCAATTTCGTGACAAGTCATTCGAACATATCGGAAGACAAATTTAAAGAACTGATGTTTTCAAAAGGCAATTTGACCCGCGACATCGGAACGAATGTCGTAGGAAACGATGCCGTAAAATACGGATTAATCGATGAAACCGGCGGAGTCGGACAGGCGATTCAAAAGCTGAATGAATTAATCGAACAAAACAAGGGCGCCCAGGAAGGGATGATCCAATGATTCTGTATACGACAATGCCGCAGGAAATCGTGTTCGCAGGGCAAGCGGAAAACTCGAACTTAAAACAGATCGATGTCAACGGCGTGCCCCTTTTAGTTGAAATGAACGGAGAGGAAGCAAGAGTCGTCCAAGTTCTTAGCACGAACCCGATGGATTTTTTAAAACAAGAAACGGCACCTGGACAGACGCTTAAACTGACATTTTATAAATAGCTGAAGTGTCGCAAGGATAAATATGCTATAATAGGGGAATCCAGAGGAAAATCGCAGCCGAAAAAAGGCTGCTTTCTCTTTGTTTTTACATTTTTTAACACGCAGTAAGGTGATGGAACATGGCAAAAAGAAAACGAAAATCAACAAAGAAACAAAAACAAGGAAAAAAACGGATTCATCTTAAATTTGAATTGTACGGATTAATCTGTATCGCCATCTCGATTATTGCGGTTTTGCAGCTTGGCGTAGCAGGGCAAACGTTCATTTACATGTTCCGCTTTTTCGCCGGTGAATGGTTCATCCTTTGCTTTCTCGGCCTCTTTTTAACGGGCGTGTCTTTATTTTGGAAGAAGAAAACACCCAGTTTTTTGACGAGGAGAAAAGCGGGCCTTTACTGCATCATCGCAAGCATGCTGCTTCTTTCCCATGTCCAGCTGTTTCAGCATTTGACCGAAAGGGGAATCGTTCAGTCTCCGAGCGTGATCCAAAATACGTGGGAGCTGTTTCTGATGGATGTAAAAGGCGAGACAGGATCACCTGATCTTGGAGGCGGAATGATTGGAGCCGTTTTATTTGCGGCGTCATACTTTCTGTTTGCATCTGCAGGGTCTAAAATCATCGCCGTCTTCCTGATCTTGATCGGCCTTCTTTTGATTACGGACCGTTCGCTGCAGGAGACGCTGATCAAATGGATGACCCCGGTCGCGTCCTTCATTAAAAACCAGTGGCAGGCCTTTTTAGCAGACATGAAACAATTGAAAAGCAGCTCGCCCAAAAAGAAATCAGGAAAAAAACAAAAGGCGCAGAGGAAACCGAAAGTGTCTGAAGAGCCTGTACAAGAAGCGGAGCCTGAACCAGATCCGGTGATTCAGTCAGAACCGATTATTTCAAGCTTTTCCGACCGTGATGAAAAGCCCGAAGTTCAAGCGTACGAAGCTCAGGCGCCTGCCCCTGCAGAGCATTCTCCTGAGCCTGATACGGGTGAGGACATGCAGGCTGCAGCCGCGCCCGAGATCACGTTCACAGAGCTTGAAAACAAGGATTATCAGCTTCCGACGATTCAATTGCTGGATGAGCCGAAGCACACAGGGCAGCAGGCGGATAAAAAGAATATTTACGACAATGCCAGGAAACTGGAAAAGACGTTTCAAAGCTTCGGAGTTAAGGCGAAAGTCACCCAGGTTCACCTCGGCCCGGCCGTGACGAAATATGAAGTCTACCCTGATGTGGGCGTCAAAGTCAGCAAAATTGTCAATTTAAGTGATGACCTGGCTCTTGCGCTCGCGGCCAAAGATATCCGCATCGAAGCCCCGATTCCCGGAAAATCGGCGATTGGAATCGAAGTCCCGAATGCGGAAGTCGCGATGGTTTCCTTGAAAGAAGTGCTCGAATCGAAACTGAATGACCGGCCGGATGCAAAGCTGATGATCGGCCTCGGCCGGAACATTTCCGGAGAAGCTGTATTGGCAGAGCTGAACAAAATGCCCCATCTTCTTGTTGCAGGAGCGACAGGAAGCGGGAAAAGCGTCTGTGTCAACGGGATTATTACAAGCATTTTGATGAGGGCAAAGCCCCACGAAGTGAAGATGATGATGATCGACCCGAAAATGGTCGAGCTCAACGTCTACAACGGGATTCCGCATTTGCTCGCGCCCGTCGTGACAGACCCGAAAAAAGCATCGCAGGCTTTGAAGAAAGTCGTCAACGAAATGGAGCGGCGCTACGAATTGTTTTCTCACACGGGAACGAGGAACATCGAAGGGTATAACGACTATATTAAACGGATGAATGCCGCAGAAGAAGCAAAGCAGCCGGAGCTGCCATACATCATTGTGATCGTGGACGAGCTCGCCGACTTGATGATGGTCGCTTCCTCTGATGTAGAAGACTCGATCACAAGGCTTTCGCAAATGGCCAGGGCGGCGGGAATCCATCTGATCATCGCGACGCAGCGGCCTTCGGTCGATGTCATTACAGGGGTCATTAAAGCCAATATTCCGTCAAGGATCGCTTTCAGCGTATCGTCGCAGACCGACTCCAGAACGATTCTTGATATGGGAGGCGCTGAAAAACTTCTCGGCAGAGGGGACATGCTGTTCCTGCCTGTCGGCGCCAACAAACCGCTCCGCGTCCAAGGGGCCTTCCTGTCAGATGAAGAAGTTGAAAAAGTTGTCGATCACGTCATCAGCCAGCAAAAAGCCCAATATCAAGAAGAAATGATTCCAGAAGAGACGCAGGAAACGGTCAGCGAAGTGACAGACGATCTTTACGACGAAGCGGTTGCGCTTGTCGTCAGCATGCAGACGGCGTCCGTGTCCATGCTGCAAAGAAGATTCCGCATCGGCTACACAAGAGCGGCGCGGCTTATCGATGCCATGGAAGAGCGGGGAATCGTCGGCCCTTATGAAGGTTCAAAACCCCGTGAAGTCCTCTTGTCAAAAGAGCAATACGAAGAACTCTCTTCTTGAGAAGAGAGTTCTTGTTTTACATAATTTCATTATGTAAACTAGAAAACGTCTATTTATTTATTTGACAAAACATGATATAGTTATCCTCAATTAAAGGTAATTTGAATCTGATCTGTCAGACGGAGGGAAAACATGTCGATAAAAGCTGACAATCAACGGTTATGTTTAAAAGTGATTGATCGGATAAAAGATGATATTCAAAATGGGGTCTTTTGCGAGAATGAACGGCTCCCGTCTGAGTTTGAGCTGTCAAAGATGCTTGGTGTGAGCAGAACGGCTTTGCGAGAAGCGCTTAGAATGCTGGAAGAAGAAAACGTCATCATCAGAAGGCATGGAGTCGGACATTTTGTAAATGCCAGACCGTTATTTCTATCTGGTATTGAGCAGCTGAACAGCGTCACAAAAATGATCGAGCAGGCAAGCATGACGCCGGGAACCATTTTTATGTCTTCACAGGTTAGCGCTCCTACCGAAGAAGATATGCTCCGGTTTCAATATGCGGAAGAAACCGAGATCTTTTTGCTTGAGCGGGTGAGAACGGCAAATGGAATGCCTGTTGTCTACTGTCTTGATAAAATACCTGTGGATATCCTCCCGGAAGGCTTTTCACACGAGCAGGAATCGATGTTTGAATGGCTTGAGGACAAATCCGGCGCCGTGATCAGCTATGCTGTTGCCGATATTGTGCCGATCGGGTATCACGACACCATTTCTCAAATTCTCGAATGCGATCCTGAAACATCTTTGCTGCTGCTCAAACAGACTCATTATGACCAAAACGATAAGCCCGTTTTATATTCTTTAAACTATTTTCGGGCCGATAAATTCAGATTTCACGTCGTCAGAAAACGTTTTTGATATACGGGCGCTCGATTAGGAGCGGCTGTTTTTTTTGCCCATTAGCGCCCATACATAAATAAGCCCGCATCACGGAACAATAACAGATGGAAATACTGATGAATTGGGTGAAAAAGTTGAGCAGAAAAAAAGACATGAAAAGCATTGTTGCGCTGTCTTCGGTCCCGCTTGTGATGACGCTCGGCAATTCGATGCTGATTCCGGTTTTGCCGGTGATCGAAAAAAAATTAAACATTTCTTCGTTCCAAGTGTCGCTGATCATCACGGTTTACTCAATCGTGGCGATTTTATGCATCCCGATTACCGGCTATATGTCAGACCGGTTCGGAAGAAAAAAGATCATGCTCCCATGTCTTGTGATCGCGGGAGCTGGAGGAGCTCTGGCGGGTTTGGCTTCAACTTTTTTCAAAGATCCGTTTGCGATGATTTTAGCCGGGCGCGTTCTTCAAGGAATCGGATCAGCCGGCGCAGCGCCGATCGTCATGCCGTTTATCGGCGATCTTTTTCAAAATGATGAAGAAATCAGCGCGGGACTCGGAGATATAGAGACGGCCAATACTGCCGGTAAAGTATTAAGCCCGATATTAGGGGCTTTTTTAGCATCTTGGGTTTGGTACATGCCATTTTGGTTTATTCCGATCGTGTCTCTCGCCAGCTTTTTTCTCGTCTTGTTCTTTGTTCCCAAACCGAAGGACAAAGATGATGAAAAGCAAACATTAAAAAACTTCGCCAAGAGCGTACAGGAGATATTTAAACGGGAAGGACGATGGCTTGTTTCCATTTTTGTCATCGGCGGGATCATTATGTTTCTTTTATTCGGGGTTCTCTTCTACCTGTCGGATACTTTGGAGAAGCAGCATCACATTGACGGGATTGCAAAAGGAGCGCTTCTCAGCATTCCGCTGCTTTTCCTTTCCGTCAGCTCCTACCTTGCCGGAAAGCTGATCGGAAACGACAAAATCAGGATGAAGGCCTGCGTACTGACCGGCATGGTCCTGCTGTCTCTGTCGTTTGCCGGTTTGTGGTGGAACCACAGCTTTTACCCGTTGTTTTTATTTATGTCCATCGGCGGCATCGGCATCGGGATTGCACTCCCTTCCTTGGATGCGCTGATTACCGAGGGAATTGAAAAAGAAGAACGCGGCACGATATCTTCGTTTTACAACAGTATGCGGTTTATCGGGGTTGCGCTCGGACCGCCGGTATTCGCCTATATGATGACAAATGCGGATTGGCTGATATTCATCGTATCGCTTTTGTGCGGTTTAGCCGCCTTAGCACTTGTGCTGTTTAATATCGACCCGAAAGAAGACGAAAGTGAAGCGGCAAAGACGGTGTAAATCTGCACCGTCTTTTTCATAAGGTTTTTAGTTTCCTTAAATCTCCTCCAGTTGATATAATTACAACCATACAGTCCAAGCGCATATGCTGAAATGTGGTCATAATACATAATATAAACAAGGACGAAGGAGGTTCTAGTATGACATACCTTAACGAAATAAAAGGAAAGCACCGCGGATTGACAAGCCACATCGTCAAAACGGAAAAATTCAAAACCGTCTCGATTATTTTTAAAATGCTTGCTCCTTTAACAAAGGAGGATGTGACAGAGAGGGCGCTTTTTCCGCATGTGCTTTTGCGGGGAACGGGCAGCCGCCCCAAAACTTCAGAACTCAGAACGTATCTTGATGAACTTTACGGCACTTCCGTATCATGCGACCTCTCCAAAAAAGGGGAAATGCATGTCATTACATTCAGGCTCGATATCGCAAACGAAAAATTTTTAAAGGATCAGACACCGCTTCTGGAAAAAGGGCTCGAGCTTTTGTCAGAGATCATTTTTTCGCCGGCGCTTGAAGACGGGGCCTTTCTGCCGCTGTACGTGTCTCAGGAAAAACGCACATTAAAGCAAAGAATACAGGCGGTTTATAACGACAAAATGCGCTATTCAAATTTGAGGCTGATTCAGGTGATGTGCAAAGAAGAGCCATACGCGCTTCACGTCAACGGAGAGCTTGATGATGTGGACGGCATCACGCCTCAAAGCCTGTATGAAGCTTATCAAAAAGCGGTCACAGAAGACCAGCTCGACATTTACGTCGTTGGGGATGTGGATGAAAAGCAGGTGAATTCGTACATTTCCAAATACTTCGAAGTAAACGAGCGGGAGCTGAGACCCGTTCCCAAGCTTGAGCAAATCCGCGCAAAGGAGCCTCAGGAAGTCGTCGAGGATGCGGATGTCAAGCAAGGCAAGCTGAACATGGGATTTCGGACGGGAACGCATTTTGCGGATGATGATTATCCGGCGCTTCAGCTGTTTAACGGATTGTTTGGCGGATTTTCACATTCAAAGCTGTTTATTAATGTCAGGGAAAAGGCCAGCCTTGCCTATTATGCGGCTTCCAGAATCGAAAGCTTTAAAGGGCTGTTGATGGTGATGTCGGGGATTGAAGTCGGCAATTATCAAAAAGCCGTCGACATCATCAAGGAGCAGTTCCAGGAAATGAAAAAAGGCAGCTTTACAGAAGAAGCGATCGACCAGACGAAAGCCGTCATTAAAAACCAGATTCTTGAAACGCTTGATACACCGTACGGCTTAGTCGAATTTATTTATCAGCAGGCTGCCGCCCAAACCGAATTTTCTCTGGAAGACTGGCTGGGACGAATCGACAACGTCACAAAAGCCGAGATTATCGAAGTCGGGAAGAAAATCGATTTGGATACAACGTACTTTCTCAAAGGGACGGAGGGAGCATCTTGACGAAAACGATCGAATTTAAACAGCTGAAGGAAACATTATATTACGAAAAAATGCCTGGCGGTCTCGATGTCTATGTTCTTCCGAAAGAAGGATTTAACAAGACATATGCGGTCTTTACGACAAAATACGGATCGATTGACAATCAGTTTGTCCCGCTTGGAAAAGAAGAAATGGTCCGTGTGCCTGACGGAATCGCACACTTTTTGGAGCATAAGCTCTTCGAAAAAGAAGACGGCGATGTTTTTCAGCAATTCAGCAAGCAGGGAGCTTCGGCAAATGCGTTTACCTCCTTCACAAGAACAGCTTACCTGTTTTCGAGCACGTCCAATGTGGAAGAAAACTTGGAAACGCTCGTCGATTTTGTGCAGGACCCTTACTTTACGGAAAAAACGGTTGAGAAGGAAAAAGGCATCATCGGACAGGAAATCAACATGTATGACGACAACCCAGACTGGCGTCTATTTTTCGGCTTGATCGAAAACATGTACCAGGAGCATCCTGTCCGGATTGATATCGCAGGCACGATCGAAAGCATCTCGCATATTACAAAAGACCTTTTGTACGAATGCTATGAGACGTTCTATCACCCGAGCAATATGCTGCTGTTTGTCGTCGGTCCGGTCGATCCCGAAGCGATCATCCGCCAGGTCCGCGAAAACCAGCAGAAAAAGCCGTATACAGACCAGCCTGAAATCGTCCGCAAAGAAGTTAAAGAGCCTGGAGCCGTATTCAAAAAAGAACAGGAAATTAAAATGAATGTTCAAAGCTCAAAATGCCTCGTCGGTTTAAAAAGCGCTCATCCGACGAATACGGGAGAAGCCCTGCTGAAGCATGAGCTGACTATCAACCTCATCCTAGAGTGCCTGTTCGGCAAAAGCTCCAGCGATTATGAAAGAATTTATGAAAAAGGGTATATCGATGAGACATTCAGCTATGACTATACTGAAGAACACGGATTTGGCTTCGTCTCTGTCGGCGGCGATACGCCTGAGCCCGACAAGCTTGCCGAGGAGCTGAAACAAGTGCTGTTCAAGGCGAAAGAAACGGTCACAGCCGAAAAGCTGGAGCTGGCTAGAAAGAAAAAAATCGGCAATTTCTTAAAATCGATGAATTCGCCTGAGTATATCGCCAACCAGTTTACACGGTACGCTTTTCTGGAGACGAGTCTGTTTGATATCGTGACCGTACTCGAATCGATTACGCTTGAAGACGTTCACCGCGTCATTCAGGAAGAAATCGAAGAAGACAGAATCACCGTCTGCAAAGTCGTTCCAAAATCATAAAGCAAGGTTTGAAAGTTCAGCGTGTCAGGACATTTTCCGACGCACGCTGAACCTTTCTTCTTTTTAACGGAAAGGTGGAAACATAGTATGACAAAACTCGCTCTTATCACCGGTGCAAGCGGCGGAATCGGGCAAAGCATCAGCGAAAAGCTGGCGCAAAACGGGTATGATCTTCTCCTCCATTACCATACAAATGAGCAGGCAGCCGCAGCACTTGCAGAAAGGTTGTCACATACATACGGCATTCACGCCGAAATCATTCACGGCGACCTGTCCGACCCCGGCGGCGCAAAAGCCGTTTCCGCTTCCATCGGCGGGCGGGCGCTTGACGGCATCGTCTTAAACAGCGGTCAAAGTTTCCGCGGGCTTGTGACAGACATGACCGATGAGGCTGTGCAGGACATGGTGCAGCTCCATGTCTCAAGCCCGTTTCTGCTGACGAGGAATCTGCTGCCGGCGATGATCAGGAAAAAATCCGGCGCAATTGTAGCCGTCAGCTCCATTTGGGGTGAAACAGGGGCGTCGTGCGAAGTTTTATACAGCATGACAAAAGGCGCGCAAAATGTGTTTGTCAAAGCCCTTGCAAAAGAGCTTGCGCCTAGCGGCATCAGAGTCAACGCCGTTTCTCCGGGCGCTGTGAAAACAAAGATGATGGGCTCGTTTTCAAAAGAGGAAGAAGAGATGATCGCCGACGAGATTCCGATGGGAAGGCTCGCCGAAGCCGAAGAGGTTGCGGACGCCGTGCTGTTTCTGCTCTCTGCTAAGGCATCTTATATCACGGGTCAAATTTTGTCAGTTAATGGCGGCTGGCATTGTTAAAAACATGTATAGTTTGCGGTCCCCCAGATCATAATAAGGCTGTAACTTCAAGAGAATGGAGGGGCCTGATATGTCCGTACTGGATAATTGGGATCAGTGGAAAAACTTTTTGGGCGACCGTTTGAACTATGCCCAAGAAAGAGGAATGTCAAACGAAACCATCTCAGATCTCGCATATGAGATCGGCGATTATTTGGCCGGTGAGGTTGATTCAAAGAACCATCAAGAACGAGTGCTCGCCGACCTTTGGAGCGTGGCTTCAGAAGAAGAGCAGCGCGCCATTGCGAATGTGATGGTTAAGCTTGTTGAAAACAACAGCTCGCATTAAGGAGAGAGTGTGTTCACTCTCTCTTTTTTATAGGCGCGGCTTTGTCAGCGCCACCGCTTTTGTTGTTTGCTTTCCGCCCCGATAGGGTAAACATCATCCAGGCGCCGTTACAGCAGGTTTTTCCCGATTATGGGAAACGGACGTTTTTCTCATTTAATCACAACATTCTGCTTTCTAATTGAGACAAAATGCTTTATGATAAAGGAAGGTAAATTTTTGCCACGATGATGGGTAGGGAGGTTATCATTTGGCAAAGCTCGAATGGTACTTAGAATATGAAATACAAGTCAACCGTCCCGGACTTCTGGGAGATATATCCTCTTTATTGGGGATGCTTTCAATTAATATTGTGACCATTAACGGCGTCGATACTCAAAGAAGAGGCCTCTTGTTAAAATGCCGTCATATAGATCAGATTAAGCGACTGGAATCGATTCTGAACACAATGGATACGATTAAAGTGACGAAGCTCCGCGAGCCGAAGCTTCGCGATCGTCTCGCTGTAAGGCACGGCCGCTACATCCAGCGGGATGCGGACGATAAAAAAACGTTCCGGTTTGAACGCGACGAGCTTGGCTTGCTTGTCGATTTTATGGCTGAGCTGTTTAAAAAAGACGGGCACAAGCTGATCGGGATCAGGGGAATGCCCCGCGTCGGCAAGACGGAATCAATTGTCGCTTCAAGCGTCTGTGCAAGCAAAAGATGGCTTTTTGTTTCTTCGACACTGCTGAAGCAAACGATCAGAAGCCAGCTGATTGCCGATGAGTACAGTCCGGAGAATGTTTTCATTTTGGACGGCATTGTGTCGACGAGAAGAGGATCTGAACGCCATTTGCAGCTCGTCAGTGAGATCATGCGGCTGCCGGCGACCAAAGTTGTCGAGCATCCGGACATTTTCGTGCAAAATACGGAATATACGATGGACGATTTTGATTACATCATCGAATTGCGTAACAGCCCCGATGAGGTGATTACATATGAACATGCTGAAGAACCGCAGATGTTTGACCATTCAGGTTTTTCCGGCTTTGATTTTTAAAATGGAAGGTGTTTGTTGTGACTGAACTAGGAAATCGGCTGAAAGAAGCCAGAGAGGAAAAAGGGATGTCATTGGACGATCTTCAGGCGGCCACAAAGATCCAAAAAAGGTATTTAACAGCCCTTGAAGAAGGAAACTATGATATCATTCCGGGAAAATTTTATGTGCGGGCTTTTATCAAGCAGTACGCCGAAGCTGTCGGCCTCGACTCGGAGCTCTTGTTTGAAGAGTTTAAAAAAGATATCCCTAATTCTTACAATGATGAGGTTTCTGAGAAGCTTTCTTCAATCAAGCCGCAGAGAGAGCTGCCCAAGTCTGCCTCAAAAGCGCTTGAACTTTTGCCTACCCTGCTTGTGGCAGCCGGCGTTATCGTTGTGATCGCGATCATTTACGTCATCGTTCAGGCTGTAAACGGCGGAGGCAACCAGCAGGCTGAAGAGCCTAAGACAGAGGAATCGCAAAGCAAGTATGACGTCTCAAAAGATTCCCCGCTGACAAAGGGAAATCAACAGAACACGGATGCGCAGAAAGACAGCGCTGAAGGCGACAAAGAAAAAAAGGATCAGCAGTCTGATGAGAACGACAAGCTGACCATGAAAGCGACCTCAAGCGAAGGCTCTTCCACAACTTATGAAGTATCAGGATCCGACAAGCTGGAGCTTGAAGTAAAGGCAAGCGCAAACTCATGGGTCAGGGTGCGCGACGAGAAAGGAAGCTCCCTCAAAGAAGGAATGATGAAAAAAGGAGAAACCTTTCAAAAGAATATTACCGATCAATCGCAAATTGATTTGCGGATCGGATATGCGCCGGGCGTTGAAATTAAAATCAACGGAGAAGTTCTTTCTTACAAGCTCGATCCTAAGACTGTGATGACACAAAACATAACGATTCAAAATAAAAAGGAGGAAAAGTCATCTTAATTGCACAGATGACTTTTTCTTGCGTTCATCATCAATAGGAAAACATACATATCTGGAGGAACCTTTATGTTTAATCTACCGAATAAAATCACGCTTTCTAGAATCGCATTAATTCCTGTTTTTATGGTCATCATGCTTGTGCCGTTTCAGTGGGGGGCTGTCTCCTTTGGCAGCGAGTCGATTCCGGTCACCCATTTGATCGGCGCACTGTTGTTTATTTTTGCTTCTGTCACCGATTGGGTTGACGGCTATTATGCGAGAAAGCTGAACCTTGTCACAAACTTTGGAAAATTTCTTGACCCGCTTGCAGACAAGCTGCTCGTGTCTTCCGCTTTAATTATTCTGGTGCATTACCATCTTGCTCCGGCCTGGATGGCCATTGTCATTATCAGCCGGGAATTTGCCGTAACGGGACTGCGGCTCGTCCTTGCGGGAACAGGGGAAGTCGTCGCGGCCAACATGCTTGGAAAAGTGAAAACATGGGCTCAGATCATCGCGATCTCTGCCCTTTTGCTTCACAATCTTCCATTTGAGCTTGTATCCTTCCCGTTCGGCTCGCTTGCTTTATGGGTGGCTGTCTTTTTCACAGTCGTATCAGGATGGGATTATTTCGCTAAAAACTGGGATGCTTTAAAAACATCGAACTAAACGTGGGGAAGTGGAAACAATGAAGTTGGAAAGAAAAGCGGAAATTATCGCTGTCGGTTCTGAGCTTCTGCTCGGACAAATCGCTAATACAAATGCTCAGTTTATCAGCAGGCATTTAGCCGAAATCGGCATTAACGTCTTTTATCACACGGCGGTGGGAGACAACCCGGAACGCCTTAAACAAGTGATTCAGACAGCACAGCAAAGGTCTGACTTCATCATTTTTTCGGGAGGCCTCGGACCGACGAAAGATGATTTGACAAAAGAAACGATCGCTGAAGTTGTCGGGCGCCCTCTTCAGCTCGACGATGAAGCCTTCGAATCGATTCAGGATTACTTCAAAAAAACGAACCGGGAGATGTCGCCGAACAACCGCAAACAGGCGCTGATCCTCGAAGGATCCGATGTTTTGCCGAACCGCTTCGGGATGGCGCCGGGAATGCTGCTTGAGCATGAATCGCGCTTTTATATGCTCCTGCCGGGACCTCCGAAAGAGCTGGAGCCGATGTTTGAAAACGAAGCGAA
Organism: Bacillus sp. LB7; assembly: GCF_030449715.1. Classification (NCBI taxonomy): domain Bacteria; kingdom Bacillati; phylum Bacillota; class Bacilli; order Caryophanales; family Bacillaceae; genus Bacillus; species Bacillus sp. LB7. Next base: position 92,249 of record NZ_JASGCA010000006.1, on the reverse strand, counting down.
ACCGCTGCTTTTGGAAAAGCTCGGCTCGAAGGAAAAGATCGTGTCAAGGGTACTGCGGTTCTTCGGCATCGGAGAATCCCAGCTTGAAACCGATTTGGAAGATCTCATCGATGCGCAGACTAATCCGACAATCGCTCCGCTTGCGGCAGACGGGGAAGTCACGCTCAGGCTCACGGCAAAGCATGCGGATCCGGCGGAGACAAACCGCTTGTTAAAAGAAACGGAAGACCTCATCCTGGAGCGGGTCGGAGAGTTCTTTTACGGATATGATGATACATCTCTTGCAGAAGAGCTTGCGAAAGCATGCAGGAGCAAGGGAATGACCCTGGCCGCTGCGGAAAGCTTTACAGGCGGGCTTTTTTCCACCTGGCTGACGGAAATGAGCGGCGCTTCGGAATATTTTAAAGGCGGCGCCGTCTGCTACACAAACGAATTGAAAGTGTCAGCGGCCGGCGTTGCCGAAGACACGCTGCAGCGCTACGGTGCGGTCAGCGCGCAATGCGCAAAAGAGCTCGCCGCAGGCATCAGAGTCAAAACAGGAAGCGATATCGGCATCAGCTTTACTGGAGTAGCCGGGCCGAATACGCAAGAAGGCCATCCGGCAGGAAAGGTGTTTATCGGCATCTCCGTGAAGGACCAGGCCGAAGAAGCGTTCGAATTTCAGTTCGCCGGATCGAGGTCTGCGGTGCGAAAGCGTTCTGCCAAATACGGCTGCCATCTGTTGCTGAAAATGATGGAAAAATAAGCGGAAACCGGATTTTCGGAATATCTTTATTATGAAAAAGGTCATTCCATTTTAGGAGATCGATTTTTTCCTCTTAAAAAAATCGAATATGCGTTCGCTTTTTTCTTGGCAAATCCGTGCAAACAAGGTATAGTAGATATAGCGGAAGTGATAAAGGAGGAAAATAGAATGAGTGATCGTCAGGCAGCCTTAGATATGGCGCTTAAACAAATAGAAAAGCAGTTTGGTAAAGGTTCGATTATGAAACTCGGCGAACAAACTGAAACGAGAATTTCAACAGTTCCGAGCGGTTCTTTAGCGCTCGACACGGCTCTTGGAGTGGGCGGATACCCGCGCGGCCGGATTATTGAAGTATACGGGCCTGAAAGCTCCGGTAAAACGACGGTGGCGCTTCATGCGATTGCCGAAGTTCAGCAGCAGGGCGGACAGGCGGCGTTCATCGACGCCGAACACGCGCTCGACCCCGTCTATGCACAAAAGCTGGGCGTCGACATTGATGAGCTTTTGCTGTCACAGCCTGATACGGGCGAGCAGGCACTCGAAATCGCCGAAGCTCTTGTCAGAAGCGGAGCGGTGGATATCGTTGTCATCGACTCAGTAGCAGCGCTTGTGCCGAAAGCTGAAATCGAAGGAGACATGGGGGATTCCCACGTTGGTTTGCAGGCCAGACTGATGTCTCAGGCGCTTCGTAAGCTTTCCGGAGCAATCAATAAATCAAAGACCATCGCGATCTTTATTAACCAGATTCGTGAAAAAGTCGGTGTCATGTTTGGAAATCCTGAGACGACACCAGGCGGAAGAGCGCTGAAATTCTACTCTTCTGTCCGCCTTGAAGTGCGCCGCGCAGAGCAGCTGAAACAAGGCAACGATGTCATGGGGAACAAGACGAAAATCAAAGTCGTGAAAAACAAAGTGGCACCTCCGTTCCGGACGGCCGAAGTGGACATTATGTACGGGGAAGGGATTTCAAAAGAAGGGGAAATCATCGACCTCGGAACAGAGCTTGACATCGTTCAGAAGAGCGGTGCATGGTACTCTTATCAGGAGGAACGTCTTGGACAAGGCCGTGAAAACGCCAAACAGTTCCTGAAAGAAAACAAGGACATCCTTTTGATGATTCAAGAGCAGATCCGGGAGCACTACGGTTTGGACACCGGGGGCGTTGCTCCTGCGCAGGAAGATGATGCCCAAGCTCAGGAAGAACTCGAATTTTAATCATGAAACATGTGAAAGGCTGCCGGCCCGATCGGCAGCCTTTTCCTTTCATTTGCGCATTCAGACGCAGCTCCTTTATCCATCTCCTTCATCCGGGCGGTTTGAAAAGGCGTTTAATCCAGAAACGTTAAGACCGTAAGCTTGACAAGTATTTCCCACACAATTACAATGAAATTGTATCACTTGTTTTTCTTAACATGATTGATAAACATTTAAACTTGACAAGGGCTGTGAAGCCGCTTCACTCCCTGTGAAGGTTCTGTATGTTGAGAAGAAGTACAATGTACATGCCGACACTTACTTTTAGCAAGACAAGTTCATAGCAAGAGGAGGTGAAAGTTATGAATCCTTTAGCAATTCTCATCTCCATTTTGCTGAGCCTATTCTGTTTAGTTGTTGGCTACTATGTTCGTAAAATCATTGCCGAAGCAAAAATTTCAGGTGCGCGAAATGCAGCCGAACAAATTCTTGGAGACGCAAAGCGGGATGCTGAAGCGTTGAAAAAAGAAGCCCTTCTTGAAGCAAAGGACGAGATTCATACGCTTCGGATAGAAGCTGAACAAGAAGTTCGTGAAAGACGAAATGAGCTTCAAAAACAAGAAAACCGTTTACTTCAAAAGGAAGAGAACCTTGACCGAAAAGATGAATCATTAGATAAACGGGAAGCGATGTTGGAGAAGAAAGATCATTCTCTGAATGAACGACAACAACATATTGAAGAGATGGAAAGCAAAGTGGATGAAATGATTCGTATGCAGCAGTCAGAGTTGGAGCGTATTTCAAGTCTGACGCGAGATGAAGCGAAGCAAATCATTCTGGAACGGGTTGAAAACGAGCTTTCCCATGACATCGCGATCATGACGAAAGAAAGTGAAAATCGAGCGAAAGAAGAGGCTGATAAAAAAGCGAAAAATATTCTTTCATTGGCTTTACAGCGCTGTGCGGCAGATCATGTGGCCGAGACAACGGTTTCGGTTGTCAACCTTCCAAATGATGAGATGAAAGGCCGCATTATCGGACGTGAGGGACGTAATATCCGTACATTGGAAACATTGACGGGTATCGATCTGATCATCGACGATACGCCGGAAGCCGTTATCCTTTCAGGATTTGATCCGATCAGGCGTGAAACAGCCAGGATCGCTCTTGATAAACTCGTTCAGGATGGCCGCATTCATCCTGCCAGAATCGAAGAAATGGTTGAGAAATCCCGCCGTGAAGTGGATGATTACATTCGCGAAATGGGTGAACAGACGACATTTGAAGTTGGAGTTCACGGTCTTCATCCCGATTTAATCAAAATCCTCGGCCGCTTGAAGTTCAGAACGAGCTACGGACAGAATGTACTGAAACATTCAATGGAAGTGGCGTTTCTGACAGGCTTGATGGCTTCAGAGCTCGGAGAAGACGTGACGCTCGCAAAAAGAGCAGGACTTCTTCATGATATCGGGAAAGCGATTGACCATGAGGTGGAAGGAAGCCACGTTGAAATCGGTGTGGAACTGGCCACCAAGTATAAAGAGCATCCAGTTGTCATCAACAGTATCGCATCTCACCACGGAGATCAGGAGCCGACTTCCATCATCGCCGTGCTCGTGGCCGCAGCCGATGCGCTGTCCGCCGCAAGACCTGGCGCAAGAAGCGAAACGCTCGAAAACTATATTCGCAGGCTTGAAAAGCTGGAAGAAATCTCTGAATCGTACGAAGGTGTTGAAAAATCATTCGCGATACAAGCGGGACGAGAGGTGCGGATCATGGTCAAACCTGACTCAATCAACGATCTTGAAGCCCATCGTTTGGCGCGTGATATTCGAAAACGAATCGAGGACGAGCTTGACTACCCTGGACACATCAAAGTAACCGTAATCAGGGAAACGAGAGCCGTTGAATACGCAAAATAAAGTGGTGCGAATGCGCCACTTTATTTTTTTGTTTCCTTGTGTAACACTATGATTAAAACCTATTTTAAAAAAGAAAGGGTCAAATTATGAGAATTTTATTTATTGGAGATGTTGTCGGTTCGCCCGGCAGAGACATGATCATAACCTATTTGCCGAAGCTGAAGCTGAAATATAAACCGAACGCCGTCATCGTCAACGGAGAAAACGCGGCACACGGAAAAGGCATTACCGAAAAAATATACCACCAGCTCATTCAAGCGGGAGCCGACGTTCTCACAATGGGAAACCACACATGGGATAAAAGGGAAATATTTGATTTTATTGATGACGCGCCACAGATCGTCAGACCCGCCAATTTTCCCGAAGGCACGCCTGGAAAAGGCATCACATACATAAAAACAAACGGTTCGAAGGAACTGGCTGTGATCAATTTGCAAGGCCGCACATTTCTGCCTGCGATCGATTGCCCTTTTCGAAAAGCTGATGAATTAATAGAAGAAGCGTCAAAAAGAACACCGTTCATCTTTATCGATTTTCATGCCGAAGCGACAAGCGAAAAGCAGGCGATCGGCTGGTATACGGACGGCCGCGTGTCAGCGGTTGTCGGAACGCACACGCATGTTCAGACAGCCGACAACCGCATTCTTCCGAAAGGCACGGCATATATAACAGACGTGGGGATGACAGGGCCTTACGACGGGATTCTCGGCGTCGACCGCGAGACGATTATCAAGCGTTTTAAAACGAGCCTGCCCGTCCGTTTTGAAATTGCCGAAGGCCGCACAACACTGAGCGGAGTTGTCATTGACATCGACGAACAGAGCAAGAAAGCCGTTAAAATTGACCGGATATTAATTAATGATGACCACATGTTTTTTGAATAACTGAACTGAAAATCATTTTAGAAAAATATTAAAAGGAAAGCAGGAATATCCCGGTCCTATAGTGAATATAGTAAAAATGGAAGGTACCCTGCTATTTTTGAAAAGCAATTAAAAGGGGATGGCTTTGAAAATAGCAACATCTAATAATGATTGTTCTAATGAACACTCACTTATCCATTGTAAACTTAAGGGGGAGCAGGAATGGAAATATTAAAGGTTTCAGCAAAATCAAATCCAAACTCGGTCGCAGGTGCGCTCGCAGGAGTCTTGAGGGAACGAGGAGCTGCAGAAATTCAAGCAATCGGAGCCGGAGCATTAAATCAGGCTGTTAAAGCGGTAGCGATTGCACGGGGATTTGTAGCGCCGAGCGGTGTCGATCTGATTTGCATTCCGGCGTTTACGGACATTCAAATTGACGGTGAAGAACGAACAGCGATTAAGCTAATCGTAGAGCCTCGCTGATAGAAAAATCACTCTTTTTCAAATGCTTCAACCTGCTTACTTTCACGTAAGCGGGTTGTTTTTGGTTTGACCGTTTTTGAAAAATGCAGCCGGGAGAGGATGAACGTGAAAATTTTTGATGCCCATTCTGATTTGCTGCTGAAGCTTTGGAAAAATCCGAAGCTTAATGAATACAGCGACCCGTCGCTGCAAACGCCGGTTCAGGCGCTGTTAAACGGAAAGGCGAAAGTGCAGTGTCTGGCGATTTTTCTGCCCGAAACTGTACCTGATACAATAAGGCTTGAAATGGCGCTCGTCCAGATCCGGCTGTTTCACGAAAAAATTGCAAAGTACAAGCGGATCAAACTGATCAAACATAAAGCCGATATCGACAAACTCAAAAGCGATGAAACCGGCATCATTCTAACGATGGAAGGCTGTGAGCCGATCTCAAAAAGCTTAAGGCTGTTTGACATCTTTTTTCAGCTCGGAGTCAGAAGTTTCGGCCTGACGTGGAACTGGGCCAATACGTTCGCAGACGGCGCTTTAGAAGAAAGAAACGCAGGTTTGACTTCATACGGGGAAAGGCTGATTCGCAAGGCGAACAAAAACCGGGCATGGACCGATCTCTCCCATTTATCCGAGAAAAGCTTTTGGGATGCGGTTGAAACGGTGGCGTATCCGATCGCCTCTCATTCGAATGCGCACAGCCTTTGCCCTCATCCGAGAAATTTAAAAGACGATCAAATCAAAGCGCTTATTGAAAAGAATGGCGTCATCGGCTTGACATTTGTCCCTGAATTCGTGAGAAACGGAAAAACGCCTGTGATCAAAGATATCCTCTCGCATATTGACCATGTCTGCTCTTTGGGAGGCGAGCGGCATATCGGATTCGGATCTGATTTTGACGGCATCGACCGGGTCATTCCGGGTCTGGAAGCCCACAAAGATTACGGGAATCTGATCGAAGCGCTGCAGCGCTCATATACACCAAGTCAAGTCGACGGATTTCTCTTTCAAAATTTCTTCAGCCGCATCCCATTTTAAAAAAATATCATGCATTTTTCAGAGGGTGTTCATCTGTTTTTCTCAGAAAGACACAGGTGTTTACCAATATGAATTATCGTGCTACAATCCTTTTGTAAAGCGATTTTGCAAAGGGGGTCTGTTCATCTTGGACGGAAATATGAAAGCGCTTATCAAGAAGCCGGGGGAGCCGGGCGCAAGCTTCGAGCTCGTCCCGATACCGAAGATCGACAAACACGAGGTGCTGATCAAAGTCAAAGCCGCATCGATTTGCGGAACCGATGTCCATATTTATAATTGGGATGAATGGGCGAAAAGCAGGGTGAAACCGCCTTATGTGTTTGGCCACGAATTTTCCGGCGAGGTTGTTCTAGTGGGGGAAAATGTGACTGCGGTACAAGAAGGGGAGTATGTTTCGGCAGAAACGCACATCGTTTGCGGAAAGTGCCTGCCGTGTTTGACCGGAAAAGAGCATGTCTGCAGAAAAACGCTGATTCTCGGTGTCGATACAGACGGCTGTTTTGCCGAATATGTCAAAGTGCCTGCCGCAAACATTTGGAAAAACCCGGCCGGCATGCCTGAGGATCTCGCTTCTATTCAAGAACCGCTCGGAAATGCCGTGCATACGGTTCTGACGGGAATGACGGCCGGAGTGAAAGTCGCTGTCGTCGGCTGCGGACCGATCGGATTGATGGCCGTGGCAGTTGCAAAAGCGTCAGGCGCATCACAGGTGATCGCCATCGATAAAAACGAATACAGGCTCGACCTTGCATTGCAAATGGGGGCAACCGATATCATCTCCGTTGAAAAAGAAGATCCGCTCAAAAATGTAAGCGCTTTAACTGGCGGTGAAGGAGCGGACTTGGTTTGCGAAATGTCAGGCCATCCGACGGCCATCCGCCAAAGTTTAAAAATGGCTGCGAACGGAGGGCGGGTTCATGTCTTAAGTCTGCCTGAGCATCCCGTATGCATCGACATGACAAATGATATCGTCTTTAAAGGATTGACGGTTCAGGGAATAACCGGCCGCAAAATGTTTGAAACGTGGAGGCAGGTCAGCGGTCTTCTTCAGTCCGGTACGATTCAAATCAAGCCTGTCATCACCCACCGTTTCCCGATGGAAGAGTTTGAAAAAGGCTTTGAACTGATGAGAAAAGGGCAATGCGGAAAAGTCGTATTGATACCGTGAAAGGAGAGATGGATATGAAAGAATTTAATTTTTTAGCTTCCGAGCTTGATACAATGAAAGAAAACGGAACTTTTCAGGAACTGCCGATCATCGAATCGCTGCAAGGATCAACTGTCAAAATGAAAGGAAAAGACATCATTCAGCTTTCATCCAATAACTATCTCGGGTTGACGTCTCATCCGCGTCTCCAGAAAGCGGCCGAAGAGGCGGTCAAACGGTACGGTGCTGGAACGGGATCGGTTCGGACAATAGCCGGCACATTCACCATGCATGATGAGCTTGAACAGAAGCTCGCTTCATTTAAAAACACTGAAGCTGCACTCGTATTCCAGTCCGGTTTCACCGCAAATCAAGGCATTCTTTCAAGCATCCTCACAAAAGATGATATCGTCATCTCAGACGAATTAAACCATGCTTCCATCATTGACGGCATCAGACTTACCAAAGCGGGCAAAAAAGTATATCAGCATGCGGATATGGAAGATTTAGAAAAGATTTTGAAAAAATCAATGAATTACAGAATGCGGCTTATCGTTACAGACGGCGTGTTTTCGATGGACGGAGACATCGCGCCGCTGCCCGAAATTGTCCGGCTCGCTGAACAGTATGACGCATTTGTCATGGTCGACGATGCGCACGCATCCGGCGTTCTCGGCGAGAACGGGCGCGGAACGGTTCACCATTTCGGGCTGGACGGGAAGGTTCACATTCAAGTCGGCACGCTCAGCAAGGCGATCGGTGTTTTAGGAGGCTATGCGGCCGGTTCCAAGGTGCTGATCGACTATTTAAAGCATAAAGGCAGACCGTTTCTCTTCAGTACTTCCCATCCGCCGGCCGTCACTGCGGCATGCATTGAAGCGGTCAATGTGCTGATGGAGGAACCTTCATTGATTAAAAAACTTTGGGACAATACTTCGTACTTCAAAAAAGAGCTTGAAAAAATCGGCCTTCCGCTGATTAAGAGCGAAACGCCGATCACGCCGATTTTGATCGGTGATGAAGCCGAAGCATGCCGCTTTTCAAACACGCTTTTCGAGCTCGGTTTATTTGCGCAGGCCATTGTATTTCCGACCGTCCCGAAAGGCAAAGCGCGGATCAGAACGATCATGACTGCCCAGCATTCGAAAGAAGAGCTCGATAAAGCGCTTGAAATCATTGAAACCGGCGCCAAAAAAGCGGGTCTGCTTTAAACTCATCGATTTCTTTTTAAACAAAGTAAATAACCATTGATAATCATTTTCAGTTAGTGTACAATGATGGGTTCTGGGTTGTGCTGACAACCGAGAACCTTTATACTGAAGAGTGGAGCTTTGTTTGAAAGGAGATCAAAAACATGAATGAGAAACAGCGCATTGAAAGCGGACAGGTCAATCCATCGGACAAAAAATCCGAGAAGGATTACAGCAAGTACTTCGAAGCTGTTTATGTTCCGCCTTCCTTAAAAGATGCGAAAAAACGCGGCAAAGAAGAGGTTAAATACCATAGCGATTTTAAAATTTCCGAGCAGTACAAAGGGATGGGAGAAGGACGGAAGTTCTACATCCGCACATACGGCTGCCAGATGAATGAACATGATACAGAAGTCATGGCCGGTATTTTCATGACCCTCGGCTATGAGCCGACCGATTCGACTGAAGACGCCAATGTGATTCTGTTAAACACATGCGCCATTCGCGAAAATGCGGAAAACAAAGTATTCGGTGAAATCGGCCATTTAAAAGCTTTGAAAAAAGACAATCCGGATTTGATCCTTGGCGTATGCGGATGTATGTCCCAGGAAGAATCAGTCGTCAACCGGATTTTAAAGAAACATCCGTTCGTCGATCTGATTTTCGGCACACACAATATCCACCGCTTGCCGGAACTTTTGTCAGAAGCTTATCTGTCAAAAGAAATGGTTATCGAAGTGTGGTCTAAAGAAGGCGATGTCATTGAAAACCTTCCGAAAGTCCGCACCGGCAAAATTAAAGGCTGGGTCAACATCATGTACGGCTGCGACAAGTTCTGTACGTACTGCATCGTGCCGTACACAAGAGGAAAAGAACGAAGCAGACGTCCTGAAGAAATCATTCAGGAAGTGAGACGACTTGCGGCTGAAGGCTATAAAGAAATCACGCTTCTCGGACAGAACGTCAACGCTTACGGCAAAGATTTCGAGGATATGGAATACGGACTCGGACACTTGATGGATGAGCTCCGCAAAATTAATATTCCGCGAATCCGCTTCACGACAAGCCATCCGCGTGATTTTGACGATCATCTGATCGAGGTGCTCGCAAAAGGCGGAAACCTTCTGGACCACATCCACCTGCCTGTTCAGTCCGGAAGCTCGGATGTCTTGAAACTGATGGCGCGCAAATACGACCGGGAACGCTATCTCGAGCTTGTCGCCAAAATTAAAAAAGCGATGCCGAACGCGTCTTTAACAACAGACATTATCGTCGGCTTCCCGAACGAAACAGATGAGCAATTTGAAGAAACGCTTTCCTTATACAGAGAAGTTGAATTTGACAGCGCCTATACGTTCATCTACTCGCCTCGCGAAGGAACGCCTGCTGCAAAAATGAAAGACAATGTTCCGATGCGCGTGAAAAAAGAACGGCTTCAGCGATTAAATGAAGTGGTCAACGGAATTTCCGCGAAGAAAATGAAGGAATATGAGGGGCAGGTTGTCGAAGTGTTAGTAGAGGGTGAAAGTAAAAACAACCCTGATATCCTTGCCGGCTATACACGGAAAAACAAGCTTGTTAACTTCAAAGGACCGAAAGAAGCGATCGGTCAGCTTGTCAACGTGAAAATCCACCAGGCGAAAACTTGGTCGCTTGACGGAGAAATGGTAGGAGAAGCAATCGAGGTGAAATAAAGTGACGCTTTATACAAAAAAAGAGATTGTTGCAAAAGCGCGGGAACTCGCAAAAATGATTGCCGAAACGGAAGAAGTCGACTTTTTCAAAAAAGCGGAGGCACAGATTAATGAGAATGCCAAAATAACGGGCATTATCAACCAAATTAAAGCCCTGCAAAAGCAAGCCGTCAACTTTAAACATTATGAAAAGCACGAAGCGCTTAAACAAACGGAAGCAAAGATTGACGCGCTTCAGGAAGAGCTTGACGAGATTCCGATCATTCAAGAGTTCAGAGACTCCCAAATGGAAGTCAACGACCTTCTGCAGCTCGTCGCGCATACAATATCAAACCAAGTGACAAACGAGATCATCACATCAACCGGGGGAGACCTGCTGAAAGGCGAGACCGGTTCAAGAGTAAAAAATTCATCACCGAGCTGTTCTCTATAATTTGGCGGCGCCTTTTAAAGGCGCCTAGCTTGTCGACAAAGCCGTGAAAAACGCTTTGATTGACAAGCTTTTTTTATGGAAACACAGGCGAGGCTCCATGCGCTGAAAGGTACTGTCGGAGCCCGGACAGCCAAAAGGGAAGACCTCATTGAAAAACACCGCTTACAGCTCGAAAAATTTTCGTCTATGCGAGGAGCTTGGGGAGAAAGAAGCCAACGTCGCTTTGGCATGGGTGCTGGCAAATCCGGCGTTGACCGCTCCTATCAAAGGGCCGAGAAACGTCGAACAGCTGCGGAATGCAATCAGAGCTGTTGAGATCAGTCTGGATGAGGGCATACTCAGCGAGCTGAGCGACATCTTCCCTGGACCCGGAGGGGAAGCGCCTGAAGTATACGCTTGGTAGCAGCAATGCTATTAGATTAAGAATAAAGTAGACACAGCATCATGAAGCAAACTAAACTTTTTCAAATGGATGTTGTCAACAACCTTAGGCGCCATTTTTTATACAATTTCCCGCCGCGACGGCTTATTGAAAAGATTCGGTTTTCGGTCTGTCTTTTTCTTTTCTGATTTAAGTCAAGTTTATCCTTTTATCTGCATACACTTAAACAGATTCATTATATGGGAATGTTATTTTGATTTCTCAAGGAACGCACATTAGACGAATGCCCAGCATAGGATAATACGAGGAAAAACAAGGAGGCATGACCGAATGTCTGAATACAGGGAAATTATTACTAAAGCGGTGGTCGCGAAAGGCCGGAAATTCACCCAGTCCACTCATACAATCTCCCCTTCGCAAAAGCCAACCAGTATTTTGGGCGGTTGGATTATCAATCATAAGTATGACGCCGAAAAAATCGGAAAAACCGTGGAAATTGAAGGGACATATGATATCAACGTCTGGTATTCATATGCGGACAACACCAAAACCGAAGTTGTGACAGAACGCGTTTCCTATGTTGATGTCATTAAGCTCCGGTATCGTGACAAAAATTACTTAGATGATGAACACGAAGTGATTGCGAAGGTGCTTCAGCAGCCGAACTGCCTTGAAGTGACCATTTCTCCGAACGGAAACAAAGTGGTTGTACAGGCGGAAAGGGAATTTTTATCAGAGGTTGTCGGCGAGACGAAGGTCGTCGTTGAAGTCAATTCTGATTGGACGGAAAGCGATGAGGAAGAAGCGTGGGAAGAAGAACTTGATGAAGAACTTGAGGACATCAATCCGGAGTTTTTGGTCGGAGATCCAGAAGAATAAAAGGAAGCTAGGGAAACACCGCCCTAGTTTCTTTTTTTTAGCATCAATCTTTATGGTATAATGAGTGTTGGAATCAATAGAAACGTTTATACATAGTGAGGGATTAAATATGGCAGGCTACACGCCTATGATACAGCAATATTTAAAGATTAAGGCAGAGTATCAGGATGCCTTTTTATTTTTTCGTCTTGGAGACTTTTATGAAATGTTTTTTGAAGATGCAAAAAAGGCGTCTCAGGAACTCGAAATCACGCTGACGAGCAGAGACGGAGGATCGAGCGATAGAATCCCGATGTGCGGGGTTCCTTATCATTCATGCTCTTCGTATATCGAACAACTCATTAAAAAAGGCTATAAAGTCGCGATCTGTGAGCAGGTGGAGGATCCTAAATCGGCCAAAGGAGTCGTCAAAAGGGAAGTCGTGCAGCTGATCACACCCGGCACCGTGATGGACGGAAAAGGAATTCATGAAAATGAAAACAACTTTATCGCCTCTGTCAGTGAATTTCAGCATACATACGGGCTCGCTTTTTCTGATTTGACGACGGGCGAGAACTTAGTGACGATTATCGAAAGGCTTGATGATGTCGTTTCCGAGATTTACTCTGTCGGAGCAAGGGAAATCGTCGTCAGCCGCAACTTTGACGAGAAAGATGTCACGTTGCTGAAAGAGCGCTGCGGCGCCACGATCTCTTTCGAAGATGAACAAGCAGATGAAGTGCCTGACATTGTGAACGGACTGGCGTCCAAAGAGCTTGTCGATACGTTCATGAGGCTTTACGTCTACTTGAAGCGGACGCAGAAAAGAAGCCTTGACCACCTTCAAAACGTTCAGGCTTACGAGCTCGAAGAAGCGATGAAAATCGATTTGTATTCGAAACGCAATCTCGAGCTGACGGAAACGATCCGTTCGAAAAACAAAAAAGGCTCGCTTCTTTGGCTTTTGGATGAAACGAAAACGGCAATGGGAGGGCGCCTGTTAAAGCAATGGATCGACAGGCCGCTGATCAGAAAGGGACAGATTGAAGAGCGCCAGGAAATCGTCGAAACGCTGATCGCCCATTTGTTTGAGCGGGAAGATTTGCGCGAACGGCTGAAGGAAGTATACGATCTCGAGCGGCTCGCCGGAAGGGTCGCTTACGGCAACGTCAATGCCCGAGATTTGATTCAGCTGAAGGAATCGTTGAAACAAGTGCCGGCCATCAAACAGCTTGTCGGCTCCCTCGACCATCCGAAAGCAAAAGCGCGCGCCGGGAAAATCGATCCGTGCGGCGATCTTTTGAACCTTTTGGAAGATGCATTATACGAGAATCCGCCTCTTTCATTAAAAGAGGGGAACTTGATCAAAGACGGCTATCACGAGAAGCTGGATGAATACAGGGACGCAAGCAAGAACGGAAAGGACTGGATCGCAAGGCTTGAGCAGCAAGAACGCGAGTACACGGGAATCCGCTCTTTAAAAGTCGGCTTTAACAAGGTGTTCGGCTATTATATTGAAGTGACGAAAGCCAACATCCATCTGCTTGAAGAAGGCCGCTATGAACGGAAGCAGACGCTGACCAATGCAGAACGCTACATCACGCCGGAGCTGAAAGAAAAAGAAGCGCTGATTCTCGAAGCGGAAAACAATATTTGCGAGCTGGAGTATGAGCTGTTTTCCGAGCTTCGCAGCAAGGTGAAGGAATATATCCCGCGCCTGCAGCAGCTGGCAAAAATGATGAGCGAGCTTGATGTGCTCCAATGTTTTGCGACGATCAGCGAAAACCGCCACTATGTTAAACCGGAGTTTTCCGAGGACGTCGTTCAGGTGATCGACGGACGGCATCCGGTCGTAGAAAAGGTGATGGACAGCCAGTCTTACGTTCCGAACAGCTGCGAAATGGGCAAAGGCAGACAAATGCTTTTAATCACCGGGCCGAATATGTCAGGAAAAAGCACGTATATGAGACAGATGGCGCTGATCTCCATTTTGGCGCAGATCGGCTGTTTTGTTCCTGCCAAAAAAGCGGTGCTGCCGATCTTTGATCAGATCTTTACAAGAATCGGCGCTGCGGATGATCTTATATCCGGACAGAGTACGTTTATGGTGGAAATGCTTGAAGCCAAAAATGCGATCGTTCATGCGACGAAAAACAGCTTGATTCTATTTGACGAAATCGGCCGGGGTACGTCCACTTACGACGGAATGGCGCTTGCGCAGGCGATCATCGAGTACGTTCACGAGCACATCGGCGCAAAGACTTTATTTTCCACACACTATCACGAGCTGACGTCCCTTGAAGAAAAGCTTGCCAACTTGAAGAATGTTCACGTTCGTGCGGAAGAATACGAAGGAAAGGTCGTTTTCCTTCACCAGATAAAAGAAGGCGCAGCAGATAAAAGCTACGGTATCCATGTCGCGCAGCTGGCCGAATTGCCCGACGGTTTGATCCGCAGGGCGAAAACGATCCTGAAAGAACTTGAATCCGGCGCCAAAGAAGCGGCTCCATCAACGGCTCCGAATACGGTAAAAGAGGCGGCGGAAGAAGTCGCGGCAACTGTTGCAGATCAACCGGCCCAGCTGTCATTTTTTGAAACGGACAAGCCGAAAGAAAAAGAGACGAAGCTCTCCAAAAAAGAGCAGGCTGTTTTAGCCGAATTTAAAACGATGGATCTGCTCGATATGACGCCTATACAAGTCATGAATGAACTGTACAGGCTGCAAAAAAAATTAAAGTAATAAAGAGGTGACCCAACTTGGCAAAAATTGTTCAGCTGCCTGACGATTTATCGAATAAAATCGCGGCGGGTGAAGTAGTGGAAAGGCCTGCGTCGGTCGTCAAAGAGCTTGTCGAAAATGCCATCGATGCGAACAGCTCCGTGATAGAAATCGATGTTGAAGAAGCGGGTCTCGCCTCGATTAAAGTGCTTGACGACGGCGAAGGGATGGATGCAGAAGACTGCAGAACAGCTTTTTTGCGTCATGCCACAAGCAAAATCAAAGACGAAAACGACCTGTTTCGCGTCAGAACGCTCGGATTTCGCGGAGAAGCTTTGCCAAGTATCGCGTCTGTCTCACACTTAAGCATTAAAACGAGCACCGGAGAAGGAGCAGGCACCCATTTGACGCTTCAGGGGGGAAGAATCATTTCCGAGCAAAAAGCGTCAAGCCGCAGAGGAACCGAAATTACAGTTACCAATCTGTTTTTCAATACGCCGGCAAGGCTGAAATACATGAAAACGATCCATACGGAGCTCGGCAACATTACAGATGTGGTCAACAGAATCGCCCTTGCCCACCCGGAAGTTTCGATCAGGCTGCGTCATCAAGGGAAAACGCTTCTGCAGACAAACGGAAACGGCGATGTCCGCCATGTGCTTGCGGCGATTTACGGCACGGCGGTTGCCAAAAAAATGCTCCCGCTTGAAGCGAGATCTCTTGATTTTGAAGTGAAAGGCTATATCGCCCTTCCTGAAATTACGCGCGCATCGCGAAATTACATGTCATCTGTCGTCAACGGCAGATACATTAAAAACTTTCCGCTCGTGAAAGCGATCCACGAGGGCTACCATACGCTTCTTCCGATCGGCCGCCATCCGATCACGTTCATTGAAATCAACATGGACCCGCTGCTTGTGGATGTCAACGTGCATCCGTCAAAGCTGGAGGTCAGGCTGAGCAAAGAGACGGAGCTTCACGAACTGATTCGCGACGCCATCAAAGACGTCTTTAAACAGCAGCAGCTCATTCCAAGCGTGCAAGTTCCGAAAAAAACCGCACCTCTGATCAATAAACCGGAGCAGCAAAAGCTTGATTTCGACCAGGTGCGAGAGCCGGCACCTCTTTCTGGTCCTGATATTGAAAGAGAATATAAGCCGGAGCCTTCATTTTCGGCGATGAAATTAAGCTCGGTTGTCAAAGACCCGCCTCCTTCCGCTCCTGCAGAGCGCGAAGAAAGCATCATGCAAGAGACCGAGCCTGAATGGCCCGGAGCTGAAGAGTATACGCCGGAAGCCGAACCGGCCGTACAAGCCGAGCCGGAACAGGCAGGCGAAAGCGTCCATGACAAAGAGACGCCAAAAGAAAGGGTGCCGATCATGTATCCGATCGGCCAAATGCACGGCACCTACATTCTCGCCCAAAATGAAAACGGGCTGTACATCATCGATCAGCACGCCGCACAGGAGCGGATCAAATACGAGTATTTCCGTGAAAAAGTCGGAGAAGTCGAACCGGAAGTCCAGGACCTGCTTGTACCGCTGACATTCCATTATTCAAAAAATGAAGCGCTGACGATCGACCAGCACTTGGACGATTTAGCCAAAGTCGGCGTCTTTCTCGAATCGTTCGGCGCCGGCAGCTATATCGTCCGATGCCACCCGACTTGGTTTCCAAAAGGGGAAGAAACGACGATTATTGAAGACATCATTCAGCAAGTCCTTGATGACCGCACGATTGACATCAAAAAACTGCGCGAAGAAGCCGCAATCATGATGAGCTGCAAAGGCTCCATCAAAGCCAACCATCATCTGCGGGACGACGAAATCACCGCCCTGCTCGATGAGCTGCGCAGAACATCCGACCCATTCACATGCCCGCACGGCCGCCCAATCATCATTCACTACTCGACGTATGAGATGGAGAAGATGTTTAAGCGGGTCATGTAATTTCTAATCGCTCACAACCCTTGATACATCAATGGCTGTGAGCGGTTTTCATTTTATTGACCACATTTTGACCACTTTTAGCCGGGCTGCTTTAAATCTTGCCGTTTGTAAGAAGATTAGGAAGCGGCACGTATATCGTCCGGTTATTCTCAAGATAGGGAAGATAAAGCCTCTTTTAAGTGGAAACCTATAGGACAACCATTAGACAAGCTTCGTAGTTGTTTTCATTTTTTGAGAAAATGTTATAATGAAAAGCTATCAAATGATTTGAAGGGGGAATTTGGATGCATTACATAACGGCATGCTTAAAAATTATCAGTGATAAAGACCTCAATGAAATAATGAAGGAATTCAAAAAACTTGAGGAAGAAACGAACAAAGAAGAAGGGTGCATACAATTCCATGCGTACCCCCTTGAGCCATCAGAACGCAAAATCATGCTATGGGAGATTTGGGAAAACGAAGAAGCTGTTAAAGCCCATTTCACAAAAAAACACACAAAAGACGTTCAAAAACAAGAATTAACGGAAGTAGAATGGTTAATGAAAAGCAATGTGAATGATTAAAAGGCTCCTTGAGATTGATATCGAAGTTTCCTTAAAAGGAAAAATACTATCAAATAAAACGGCGGGTCAATTTACAATCTCACGATAGCTCTCGGGTTTTATCTGAGGTCTGTTAAGAACAAAAAAGCAGACTCTTTAGGAGTCCGCTTCAGTCATTAATTTGAAACACTGATTTAATTTTTTAGCCGGTGATTGCTTTTTCGGCAACATGAAACCCTTGTCCTTCCCCAAAATTACTCGCTTTTTCAAAAGTGCCAAAAGCAAAAGTGAGTGTAAGGATGCTTAATACGCCGATGATACTTAATTTTTTCATGCTAACGCCTCCGTTACTTTCAAAATTTGATTTTTTGCTTTTAATGCTCTTTTTAAATATTCAACAGCCTTGGATAAATTTCCTTGTTTTAAATAATATTCTGCAATTTGTTCTTCAAGTTCTGAAATATCTGGCCATAAATTTTTTTGTTCGAGGTATTGTAATGATTCGTTCACTGCAGCATCATTATGATGGTCATATAAAGAGTGAATTAATCTTAATTTTGCTTGGTATTCATCTTCGCCTGTTGAATCTGCATGTTCAAGGCCTTTCTCATACCAGCTTCTTGCTTCTTTTGTTCTGTCATTTCTATACAACAGGCTTGCCATCATATAAAGGGTCCGGACTCCATTTATTGACTCAATATGTTCTGTGATCTCGATCGTTTTTTTAAAATATTCTTCAGCTAACCCGGAAATATTTTTCTTGTCATAAATTAATCC
Source organism: Bacillus sp. LB7 (assembly GCF_030449715.1). NCBI lineage: Bacteria > Bacillati > Bacillota > Bacilli > Caryophanales > Bacillaceae > Bacillus > Bacillus sp. LB7. The sequence continues at coordinate 74,322 of NZ_JASGCA010000006.1, read as the reverse complement.
AAGGTTATGATATAATATGCCAACCAATCTATAGTATTTTGCGCTTTTTGCTTCATTCAACGCTTTTTGGTAATGCTCTTCTGCTCGTACCATTGATTAAGCATCTTTGCAACTTTTTCAGATGCTAGTTTAACTTCCAATGACCTTTACATCCTTTCTTTTGTCTATTTAAAATTTTCTAAAAAATTTATGTAGCCTTTTCTTTTTCTTCATATTGTTTATTTTACAGAACGGATCATTTTTTGACAATCTTTTTCCTTTTTTATAAGTTTTTCGGAAGGGGAATTTTGATTTAGGCTTATCAGCGTGAATAAAATGATTCATTTTCACAGAGAGACAGGATTTATTCATCGATTCTTTTTCTAATAGGGGGAAATTTTCTATTGACTAAGACTATGAAGCGGTCCAAGAAATATCAAAGCACCTGAAACAGCTATAGCCCGGCTCGATTTCGCATCGATCGGATGGGGTGCTTTCGGATCTTTTGCAGATGCCTCACGTAAAGGGGGAGGGGAATGATGTCTAATAAAGTTAAAATATCTTATGGGCAACATCACTCGCAATATGGTGTATTACGGATGCCTGAAAGGAAAGAGCCCTGCCCAGTAGTTGTTATGATTCACGGGGGGTTTTGGCAGTCGAGATATGGCTTAGAAGAAAATAATCCTATTGCTGAGGATTTAACTAGTAGGGGATATGCCACTTGGAACATTGAGTACCGCAGAGTAGGGGAAGAAGGAGGAGGTTGGAAAGGGACATTTAACGATGTAATTGATGCTATAAATCATCTGTCACAGTTAAAGGAATCTTATGATTTAGACCTGTCAAGTGTAATTGTCATTGGTCATTCGGCAGGAGCGCATTTAGCACTTTGGCTAGCTTCTCGAACTGAAGCAAAATCAGATCAAATGTTTAATAAGCTGTTTGTGTCTATCAACAAAGTAATAAGTTTGGCTGGAGTAACAGACTTAATAAAAATGTGGGAATTTCACGAAGAAAAAGGAATGAAAAGTCATGTATCCGCATTAATGGGTGGGTCACCACATGAGGTTGCTGAACGCTATAAAGTTGCTTCTCCAATTGAGTTGCTGCCGATAAAACTCGATCATGTTTTAATTCATGGAGTGTTGGATCGTCATGTTCCAATAAAGTTAAGCAAAGACTACTATTTCAAGGCAACCGAACAAGGAAGTAATGTTAGATTAATTGTGCTTCCAGATGTGGAACATTTTAAAATTATTGATCCTGCCTCAACAGCATGGGAGTTAGTAATTGATACAATATGTTCATCGCAGACGCTGTGATAATTGCGGCTACCTGATGTTTCAAATTAGGTTAATGAGAATTCTACTGATGTGAAATGAAAAAAATAGTTGAAGACTGAAAGCCCATTGTATTTTTCTTCATTTTTTCAACAGTTTCAGCACTCGATTGAAGCCGACAAAATGGGGGACTTTTTCTATTCTACTTTGTCGGCCCTTTTCCCCTAATGATATATGGTTTGAATGTGATTCTGATTCTACTTTAATGAAGCAAATTCTAACAATTAAGGCTCTATAGGTCGAACCATTCCCTGTAGTGCGGCGACAACCTGGTCTACATGTCTTTTAGCCTCTTCATCAGTAGTCATTCAGCAAGAACGGTTTCCTCGTAACTTCTGCCCATGTTGGAGGAGTTAATACTGTTAACGGTAAATAAAGAGGAGGAAATATGATATGGCGCAGATCATTAATTCACACGATCAACTTTCATTGGAACAAATCGAACAATTTGAATCAGAAAATAATGTTAAGCTGTCAGAGCTTTATAAAGAATTTTTATTAAAGTGGAATGGCGGTAAAGCAAGGCCAAATATATTTAAAATTTCAGATGAACAAGGTTCCAGTGTCTTAAACGTTTTTTATGGAATTGGGGATATGTATGATAATTTAGAGGATTTCTTGGACATAATGGAAGACCGTTTGCCTGAAGGATTTATTCCTATTGCAGAAGACCCCGCAGGAAATGTTATTTGCTTAGGAAATAAAGAGCCTTATTATGAAAAGATCTACTTTTGGGATCATGAAGAAGAGTCAGAGAATCCGGATGATATGAGCAATATGTATTTTCTAGCTGATAACATCAATGAATTTTTGGACAACCTTTATGAAGATGATGAAGAATAAAATGTGCTTTTAGAACCTTGATTGGCAACTGCCTTTCAAGGTTTTTTTATGTTTCAAATCCGAGAAAAATCCGACAAAAAGGAGTCTATGCAGGATTGCCGGCAGCATATAATCTCATCATCGGAAAATGACTGAACTCGGCTTGAAGAATTTATCCGATACCTTAATTTTGATGAATCGGCCGAAATTGTTGTCGGATACGATTTGGAAGACCGAGAGAAAACAGGAAACAGATTCCTTAAAGTCATCCGGTACGGAGCCGGGAAACTAAAAGGAGTGGAATACCTGACTGGCAAAAACATGAGGGTGTGCCGCTATTCGGAGTCGATCGAAGAGGGTAAAAATTTTAGAGAAACTCATACTTCTTAAGTGTAATATTTTACCTTTTTAGAAGAATGGAAAGAATTTAACGATGTCGAAAAATGTCGATCGAAATATATGGAAAAAAACGATTTTTATAATATAAATATATAGGTAAAAATGATCAAGGGAGAGCAATCAGGAATGAATAAAAGGAAAATTAATAATTTAATTTCTAAAGCTGCACTAACTTCATTGTCAACCTCACTTTTATTTACAAGTGTAGGGGCTAGTTATGCTAAGGCAGTGAACGAAAGCGAAAAATTGGTTCAGACTTATGATGAATCAGGTGCTAAATTATTTTATACGTATGATGATAAAGGAAACATTATTAAAGAAACTACAAAAGACAAAAACAATAAGACCATCAATGAACTTAAATATGAATATAACGAACAGAATCAAGTCACAAAAACAATCGATTTTGACAATAATGTTACTGAATTTAGTTATAATAAAGAAGGTCAGGTAGTCAAAATTAAGAATCCAGAAAAAGAAGAAATCAGTGTAAATATAGGTGAAGATGGAGAAGTGAATTCTCTTATTTTAAATAAAACTGATAAGTATCAGATAGAAAAGTCGAATTATATAGATAAAAATGCTGGAGAGAAAGAAACAGATGGAACAGTTTTAGGTAATCAAATAACAGAGTATACTGTTAAAAACGATAAGCAAAAACTAGATAAAGTTACAACATTTGATGATCTATCACGTCTAAGGGAGTTAAAAACAACTGATGGAGAGGTTACATGGGTATATAATCAACTTACATTAAGTTCTATAAAAATTAAAAATAAAGAGCAAAAAATTAATCAAGGTTTTATATATGATCAAGACAATAATGTTACAGACATTAATACTGATAATGGACAAACCAAAATTGAATATAATGAAGAAGGTCAAATCACTAAATTACAATATAAGAATGGTGTACATGAAAAATTATCCTACAATAAAGAAGGGAAAATGATAGAGAGAACTGTCTATAATTCCTCTGATCAATTAATACATAAAAATCAGTATAATTATGATGATAAAGGAAATGTAATTGGTGAGACAACACTACAAGGAAAAACAGAATATAATTACGACGAAAATAATCAATTGATTGAAGAAAAAAATGATGCCCAAACTATTAAATATCAGTATGATCTTAAGGGGAATCTTTTAAACAAAGAAATAACAAACAATGTTTCAGGAAAAACAAATATTGTGAAGTTTAATTATAATAAATTGAATCAATTTGAATCACAAAATAGTAAATTTAATGCTAATGGTCAACTTGAAGAAAATAATAAATATAATTATATTTGGGACGAAGCTGGCAGGTTAGCTGAAGTTAAGAATAAAAATTCTGGAGAAATTATAAAATATAAATATGATGAATATAACAGAAGAATACAAAAGCAGGTTGGCAACGATATCACGAATTATGTTTATGATGATAGTAATAATAAAGTGCTTTATGAAACTGATAACAACCATAATATTACCAAGGCCTACACTTATCTAAAAAATGGCGAAGTAAACAGTGTAAGTGACTTTAAGAAAAATGAAACATTTTATTATCATCATAATATAAGAGGGGATGTCACAGAAATTACAAATAGCAAAGGTCAAACGGCAGCGAGCTACGAATATGATTCGTGGGGAAATGTAGTTTCTGAAAATGGATATTATGCTGATGAGAACGATATACGCTATGCTGGGTATAAATATGATAAAGAGACCGAACTTTATTATTTAATGCATAGATATTATGATTCATCAAATCATACATTTTTATCAAGAGATCCATGGTATGGCTCTGAAGATGAATTGGTTACACATAACGGTTATAATTATGCTAATAACAATCCTTTAAAATATTATGATCCTACAGGTCAAAATCCTATAGCTTTAACGGCAATTGCAATTCCGGGAATAGGTGAAGTAGTTATCGGAGCGGCTCTGGCAGGAGGACTAATTTATGCAGGATATCTTGGTTTTCAAAGTTTATTCTCAAATCACAAAACCACTGTATTAAAGTTTGATATACCAAACAAATTGTTAAAAGACAATAAAACAGTAAACCTAGGGGCTTTTGATCAAAAGGTTAAAGGCAAAAAAGCTTACAAAAATAAAAAAACTGGCTGGACTGTTGAAAAGGATACCGCTGGACATGGGGGACGGAAATGGAAATTGAAAGATAAAAATGGTAAACGCGTTGCCTCGTTGGACGGAAAAGGTAGAATATTATCTAAGTAGGTGAAGAAATGAAATTAGCAACAACAGAATTATTAAAAGAGTTGTCAGAATACCAATTTTTCAACTGGGAAGATGATGAACAAAACGAATTTAATTTAATTATTGGTATGCCAGATGAAAAATTGAAGAAAAAAGACTTTTACAGTTCTTTTGGATTTGAATCAGTCGAGAACCCCTATTCTGAAATTTGCATTGAATCAAAAGAATGGATTGAGTTAGAAGATCAATTCTTTAAATGGGTCACCCCTTATTTAACCAATTTTGAAAATACAATAATTACTCCTTTTTTAAGTGCGTATTGGGAAGGAGAAATAGATTTAGAAGATATAGATGATCAAGATCAAGAGCTTAGCATCGCGTATAAAGAGTATAAAAATTTTCTGATTTCTAAAGGGTTATACAGTATGGAACCAACTTTGCTTGAAACATGTAGAGGATATAAGATCGAAAATATTAATGAATATTCCATTATTGGGAAGATGGCGGCAAGATCAAATCAATACCTATTCTTTTCAGATCATAATAAAGTTTTTATGTTTACTGACGCTCTTACATTGAAAATTTATTTTAAAGACCAGGATGTTATGGAAAATGAAAAGGATTTGATTAATAAAACCTTGAATCCTAAGTTTTTATAAAATCTAAGACAGAGAAAACTTCGGACACTGAACTTACGCTTGATGCGTTCGTTTGGTGTCTCTTTTTATATTAAGGAGGGGTCATCGTGTCAGCTGACAATTGTCTTTTCTGTCATCCATAAAGGAGCTTAAAAGATACAAGGCTTTGGAGGTTCAGCTTGAAAACCGGTGGGAGCGGGAAGCAGCCGGGACGATCAAAATTTCCCCGAACTGAGGAACCAACACTCTTTAAATGAATTGAAAATTTGTCAGGTGGACAAGGGGCTCAGTTTTAAGAACAAAAAGAAAAGCAGGCAATAACCTGCTTAAAAACTCACTTTGCCCTTGAAAAAGACTTGCAAAATCAAATCTCGGCTCTTTCTATTTTAAGCAAAGCGAGGGCCAACAAAGCGAAAAATATCACTTTGCGATGCAATTTTTAAATTGCCGCTCCAGTTCTTCTTTGTCCAAGTCCTTTCCAATGAAAACAAGTTCGCTTTGTTTTGTCTCGTTTTCGTTCCACTTCCGGTCCGGGCGTCCTGAAAACAGCATGTGAAGCCCTTGGAATACGATTCGATATTCTTCCCCTTTAATAGAAAGGATCCCTTTATAACGTAATAAATCTTCGCCTTTTTCCCGTACGAGATAACTCATCCAATGATCCACTTTTGCCAAATCAAGAGGCTTCTCTTCCCGAAAAGCAATAGAAGACACTTTATCATCATGATGATGGTGATGATGATCCTCTAGAAAATGAGGGTCGATTTCAAGTTTTCGATTGACGTCAAACGTATTGATCCCCAGGATATCTTTTAAATTGATCTTGCAATCTCTGGCATGCAGCCTCTTAGCCGCAGGATTAATGTTGACAAGTCTTTGCTCCAAGGATTCCAAATCGTCATTTGATACTAAATCTGTTTTATTGAGGATGATGACGTCAGCAAAAGCAATTTGTTCTTGAGCTTCATCCTGATCATCCAGATGTCTGGCGATATGCTTGCTGTCTACTACCGTGACGATGCTGTCAACTTCAAATATGTCGGACAGCAGCTCATCCATAAAAAAAGTCTGGGCAACAGGAGCTGGGTCAGCCAGTCCCGTTGTTTCGATTAAAACTCGATCGAATGCAACTTTCCCTTGATCCATTGAGAATACAAGAGTTCTCAGAATACGAACCAAATCTCCGCGGACCGTGCAACAGATACAGCCGTTGTTCATTTCCAAAATTTCTTCTTCAGAATCAACGACGAGCTGATTGTCTATCCCGACTTCTCCGTACTCATTGACTATAACCGCAATCTTTTGATTGTGTTTTTCTGTAAGTATTCGATTTAAAAGTGTGGTTTTCCCGGCGCCTAAATATCCAGTGAGGATGGTGACAGGAATTTTCTTTTTAGTTAAAGGCATGATCATTCGACTCCATTTACAATTTTTTCGATACTTTGATTACTTTTTCTTTGTCTTTTGGAACTCCGGCGATGACGCCAGGTGAACGCTCGAAACGTTGACCATCATACAAATGGCTCGCTTTTTCTTGATAATCTTCATTGGTACAAAGCGAGTCAATCAGGAGGGGGACATCCTCAGGTTTTAGATCTTTATACCAAGTTCCTTTCGGGTAGTGGATGACCACGCACTTATCTTGGCATCTACCATTACACCGCGTGCGCGTTGTATGAATGACATCGTCAAGCTCTCGGTCTGAGATTTCTTGCCGAATCACTTGAGTCAGTTCCTCAGCCCCGACCCGATTGCAACTGCTGCCGTTGCAGATAAAGATATGATGTTTCGTATGACTTAAGTCCCATGTCGCCATATGTATCTTCCCTCCGAGTAAAACAGAATTATTACGATTTGCAAACGGTAAAATGATAAAGAACTAAGAATGAATATATAGGCAGCCCCGGTCGATAACTGTCCCGAAAGGTGATACCCAACGGGGAGAAGGCCCCGGTAACCCCCGCAGTATTTCATCGTCACCTTGAGTTTTTCACTCCTTTCGCAAGCTCTCTATATTTCTGCCTTCTCTTGCCGTTTTCTTTTTTGCGGCCTTTGGTTGTTTATTTATATGGCCTTTCTTTCAAGACGGCACATAAAACGTAATTATTACGATTTGTCAATCATTTTATCTCTTTTTCATGTGAAAAGCAAATAGAAGAGGTTAAACGAATGAAATCTGAGCAGCTTGTTTATCCAGCCGCACCTTTACGTGATTTTGAAAGTAAACATAACGTTGATTTTTTGATAACAAATAGGAGAAACTTTAAAGGAACATGTGTTATAATCTCATTAGAAGCGCCACTTAACCAACTGACTGTTGGTTAACACAAGTATTTCTTTTTTTGAAAATGCATAAACTAAAAGAGACCCGACTGCGCCAACAGTCGAGTCAGTGTACAAAAAAGCAGCCCACCAAGGGCTTGCTCATAGGATCTAAGTGATAGACCTATCCCTTTAAGTTTCCAGGCTCAAGGGAGGTCTATTTTCCTTTTTTTGACAACACGGCAATTAACATGCCGAAAGCAATCATTAATGAGATTGTTTCAAATGTTGTCATATGCATCACCCCTTTCAATGAGGGGGAGCAAGACTTCCCTTGAGTGAGCAAAGCTTTTATGTACAGGTTATATTATACACTAGACAACCAAATTCTGTTTTTCTTTTTTGGTTGAAAGGAAAATGGTTTTATATCCTTGCAATTCGCGTCATTTTGAAACTGATCTGCTTTAGATACAAGATTTCAAAAACGGGCAGGGTCTCTCTATGATTCGATTAACTCTGTCTTAATATATTGATACAAAAGAACTTTACCCCTTTTCCTAAACTGGAAAAATTGATAAAATTTTTAGCGGAGAATGAAAAAACACGATTCGGTTGGTAGTCCGGATGCATGATTGATCATGCCAGTAACCTTCCCCTCCTCGGGATGTCCGTCATTCTCTGAAGTACATGTTGATGGAGGAGGGAATCGTTATGAAATTAACGGTTTACTATGATGGTCAGTTTTGGATAGGAGTCATTGAAGTTGTGATTGGAGGTAAGCTGAGAGCCGTCCGGCATTTGTTTGGCAAAGAGCCGAAGGATTCGGAAGTATTGCATTTTGTTCATCATCAACTTTTACAGGCACTGTCACAAGCAGAACAGGAAGGAGTTAGGCTGGACGCACGCCGCCTGCGCAAAATCAATCCGAAAAGGCTGCAGCGGCAAGTGTCTAAAGAATTGAAGAATGCCGGTGTGTCTCACAAGGCGCAAGAAGCGATAAAACAAGAGCTGGATGCCAGAAAACGAAAGAAACAGCGGCTGACAAAAGAGCAGCGGGAAAAGGAAAAAGAACAAAAGTATTTACTCAGAAAGCAAAAAGCGAAACAAAAGCATAGGGGGAAATAGTGTTTCTTTAGAGCAAAGCGAAGCTCAATAGAGGCGCGTTTTCCTGTATTGATTAAAAAAAGGCTCTTTTTATAAAGAGCCTTTCATAATGGAGTCAATAGCGATAAGCGAGAGGGGAGAACATGTAAAATAAGGAGAAGGTCATAGGTTATCGCTTTTAAAACGGAACGAACTTAATAGCCTCCATAACCACCGCCGAACCAGCTGGCACCAATGATGATTAAGAGAATGAACAGGACAACAATTAAAGCAAAACCGCTTCCGTATCCGTAACCTCCGCTCATATGTTTCACCTCCCTAAAGATACATAGTTTATCCTATGTCACTTTATAAATTCGGTATAGGATATTGATTTACATTTTTTAAAATAGTTGACCCATTTGCAACTGCGCCCTCATGCGGAGTCTTCGTGCAGAGAGGATGAAAATGGTGATTGGCGCCCTTTAAACAGAATATAGTGCAATAAATCCACCGAAAAGGGCGCTGAGTAAATTGAATTTTCAATTAACTGAGGGAGACATGCTTCATCTCATTAGGAACGGCCTTCAAACAACACAGTATCCTAAGCATATGATGATCGTTGGTGCCGGGCTGTCCGGGCTTGTCGCAGCGTCTTTATTAAAGAGTGCCGGGCACAGAGTGACGATTGTAGAAGGAAATGACAGAGCGGGAGGGCGTGTTTTTACTTCCCGTGCGCCCTTTAGCGAAGGGTTGTATTTCAATGCCGGTCCGATGCGCATCCCCGATATCCATACTTTAACGATGGAATACATTAAGAAATTTAATCTGCCTGTCAATGAGTTTATCAACAGAACCCCCATGGATATTCTTTACGTCAACGGCGTGAAAACCCGTCTTCATGAGTTTGAAAGACATCCGGGCGTTTTAAGGTTCCCCGTTGCTCCCCATGAGCAGGGAAAAACGGCTGAACAGCTGATGCTTTCTGCTCTGCAGCCTATCCTCAATTTTATCAGCCAAGATCCGGCGAGAAATTGGAATATTGTTGAAAAACAATACAAGAAGGAATCGTTGGGTTCTTTTCTCAACACTCATTTTTCAAACGGCGCCATTGATATGATTGGTGTACTTTTGGATATGGAAGCGTACATGGGATTGTCACTTGTGGAAGTATTGAGGGAATCGATCTTTTTTACATCGCCGTCTCGTTTCTATGAGATTACAGGCGGCATGGACCTGCTGATACAAGCTTTTCTTCCGCAATTAAAGGCCGATATTTTGTTCCGTCAAAAATTGATGAAAATGTCTCAAACTGAACACGATGTGACAGCCCATTGTATCCACCAACAGTCGGCAGAACATTCAGCGCTGACAAGTGATTTCGCAATCGTAACCATTCCTTTTTCAGCTTTGCGATTTGTGACATTTGAGCCGTTTGATTCGATTTCCTACCATAAGCGGAGAGCGATTCGGGAGCTTAACTATATTGCCGCGACAAAAATAGGAATCGAATTTAAGAGCAGGTTTTGGGAAAGAGTCGGGCAGCGAGGCGGCAGATCCATTACCGATTTGCCGATTCGCTTTTCATATTACCCAAGCAGCGGCATAGGGGCACACGGGCATGCTGTTATTTTAGCGAGCTATACGTGGGCTGATGAAGCGCTGATATGGGACACAGTCAGCCGGAAGAAGAGCGGATCCGCTATACGCTGAAAAATTTAGCGAAAATATATGGAGATATCGTGTATTCTGAGTTTGTATCAGGCGCTTCTTTCAGTTGGACGCAAAATCCTTTTTCAGCGGGAGCATTTACAGCTTTCGAACCTGGTCAGGAATTGGAGCTGTATCCTTATATTCCTACGCCCGAGGGAAGGGTGTATTTCGCCGGGGAGCACGCTTCCCTCACTCACGGGTGGATGCAGGGAGCGATTGAATCGGGAATACGGGTGGCATATGAAGTGAATCAGTCCTTCCGCGTGTAACATGAACTTTGCAAGTATTGAAGGAATGGGGGAAGAGTCGCTTTTAAAAGGCGGCTCGTTCGTTTTTATTTAGGCAAACAGACGGATCATGCAATAAACGCCGGGCGCCTGCTTCCTTAACAGTAAGAAGTGTGTTCCCATTTATTAAAAACAAGTTTTTAAGAACTTCATTTATAAAAAATTTTAATGCTTATGATACAATTGAATGGCAGATGTAACACGATGAGCGATAAGTGTTTTGCTGAGGTGCATGATCGGATCGCCCGCATTTTTTCGTTAAGACCCCCTCTTTCTCTAACAATAAAAAAAGCCCCCGAAACGAGTTTTCCCTTAGGAAAGGCTCATGACATACCGGATGGAATGGCTTAACATTCCGCCGGGCAGAATAGCTTCGAAAGGATTGAATCACATTGAATGCTGCTCATGATCGAAACATCATGCTTTTGCTTCTCTGTTTGACAGCAGGTATTGTAGATGTGATTGGGTACTTAAGTATCGGTCACGTATTTACTGCTAATATGACCGGGAATATCGTACTGTTAGGATTATCAATCGGCAATTCTCTTCATGCGACCGCCGTGTACTCGCTGATCGCATTGTTCGGATTTATCATCGGCGTGATTATTTCAGCAGCCATTGTCGGAAAACAGGAAAAATCGTTCTGGCCGTCAGGCGTCACGATTGCACTTGCTGTTGAAGCAGCCGTATTGCTTCTATTTGCTTGTCTGACTTTCTATGAAAGTTCGCCACACTTTTTGATCTTGCTGTTAAGCATGGCGATGGGGCTTCAGACCACAGCAGCCAGAAAGCTCGGCATTGCAGGGATTTCCACTACTGTCCTAACGGGGACGCTCGCAAACTTTTTCGAAGATGTGACAAAACGGTTCCTCAGCAAAAACGACCAAAAGGTCATCCATAAGGACGCATGGCTTCGCGCTTTGACGATTGTGCTCTATTGCCTGGGGGCCGTCATCGCCGCACTTGCTGAGCCTGCGCATCCGTTTGCCGTGATTTGGATTCCAATCGCAATCATTATTGGGATTATTGCGATTGCAGGCACAAAGTTTCACGGACAGAGTGAAGGCTGAAGGACGGTCCCATAACGAGCATACACGAACATCGTCTGTTACATACGTTTTATGAAGGTGCCGGTTCGGGTAAAAGAACGGTGGACAGCCCCAGTATCGGTTAAGATTGGGAGGAGGATAAATGGTTGGAACACATTAATATGGAGCAGTTTATTTTATTAGCGGCCTTATTGCTGATTATCGGTGTACTGACAACAAAATTTTCGACCAGGCTCGGAGTTCCTGCCCTCGTATTGTTCTTAGTTGTCGGGATGATCATGGGAAGCGACGGTCTCGGAATTATTTATTTTAATAATCCCGAGCTAGCCCAGCTGATCGGAATTATCGCACTCGTCGTCATCCTTTTTGAAGGCGGCCTGCAAACAAAGTGGTCTTCAATCAAAGCGGTCGCCGTTCCTTCATTGTCGCTCGCAACGATTGGCGTGTTGCTGACCACCTGTGTGGTTGCGGTTGCGGCCAAGCTGATTTTTAATGTTTCCTGGATGGAAGGCTTTTTATTCGGAGCGATTGTCGGTTCTACAGATGCGGCCGCGATTTTCGCCGTTTTGAAAGGCCAGAATATTAGAGACAGATTGAGCTCCACACTGGAAGCAGAGTCGGGGACGAATGATCCGATGGCGATGTTTTTGACGTTATCGCTCATCCAGCTGCTGACGGCTGATCATTCATCTTATTTCATGCTTGTGATTTCATTTTTCTGGCAGATGGGAATGGGGCTTTTGCTCGGATACTTACTCGGGCGGTTCGCCAGCTTTGCCATCAATAAAATCAACTTGGATTCAAGCGGACTTTATCCGATCTTTGCGCTTGCTTTTGCGCTTCTTACCTACAGTCTTACAGATGTCATCGGGGCGAGCGGATTGCTTGCCGTCTACATTGCCGCGCTTGTCATCGGAAATCAAGATTTGACTTACCGACATTCTATTTTCAGGTTTAATGAAGGCTTTGCCTGGATGATGCAGATTTTGATGTTTATTATTCTGGGATTATTGGTTTTTCCTGCCCAATTTTTATCTTTCGACATCATTTTCAAAGGCTTCCTGCTTTCGCTGATTTTAATTTTTATCGCCAGGCCGGTTGCCGTTTTTCTGTCGACCATCAAAATGGGCTTTCATTTTAACGAAAAAATCTTCTTGTCGTGGGCCGGATTAAAAGGGGCCGTTCCGATCGTTCTCGCAACATTTCCCATGACAATGGGGCTTGAAAACAGCCAATTGGTCTTCAATGTCGTATTCTTCGTCGTTTTAACATCGGCTTTGATCCAGGGGTCAACCATATCGGTCTTCGCAGAAAAATTGAAATTGAACGGACCGCAGAAAGTCGAAGCACCGCATTCGCTGGAGCTTGTTTCTATCGGCAAGGCGAACGCCGAAATTATCGAATTTGAAGTCGATGACCAAACAGCCATCACCGGGCAGGCACTGAAAGACATCAGCTTTCCGAAAGACGCCCTGATCAATGCGATCATCCGAAACGGAGATTTGGTCACGCCGCACGGAGAAACGAAAATTAAATCAGGCGATATTTTATATATCCTCGTATCTAAAAAACAAAAAAAGGAACTGAAAAAATATTTAAACAGGGAATTTGATTAAGCTGTCGGAAAAGCACAGTACAAGGCTGGCTTGCTCAGTATGTCACGAATAAAGGTCAATGAAGGGTACTGCACCGGTATTCTTCATTGGCCTTTTTTTGCAATGTGAAAGTTCAGCTTATGTTCCTTACATTGATCCCTTTGTTGATCAATTGTATAATTTAAAAATCAAATGAGGAGGCGCATGAATGATGAAGTGCAAAAAAATAAATGGGTTAACATTTGAGGGGAAAGCGCATCATTAACCCTATAAACTGCGTGATTCCCCTATAATTTTGGGGGTATCATTCAATTGAAAAACAGTAAAACGCAGTCCTTCAAGCATCAAAAGAAGGCGTTTTGGTGGCTTAGCTTTGTCGCTTTCTTCAGTGTGATGAACGAAACCGTATTTAATGTTGCATTGCCGGATATAAGAAATCAATTTGGCGTGTCGCCTGCCGCGGCAAATTGGGTGAATACGAGTTTTATCATTTCCTTTGCTGCCGGTTCGGTCGTTTACAGCAGGCTTTCTGATATGTACGGTGTCAGAAAGCTGTTTGTGGCCGGACTAATCATCTATGGCGGAGGTTCGTTAATAGGTCTTTTGGCTCAACCTTATTTCCCGGCCGTGATCTTTGCGCGCTATGTTCAAGGAGCCGGGGCTTCCGCTGTACCCGCGCTTATCCTGGTCATCATTACGCGCTATGTCCGTCCGGAGGGCCGGGGCAAAGCGTTCGGCCTTGTTGGATCATTGGTGGCAATGGGTGAGGGAATAGGTCCGGCTATCGGCGGAATGATTGTACATCATATTCATTGGTCGTTTCTGTTCCTTCTTCCGATGGCGGCGCTGATGTCGATACCTTTCTTCCTCAGAAATATGCCTGCTGAAGCCGCTGCAAAAGCAAATCTGGATATCATGGGGATCGGACTGCTGACAATCAGCATTGTGATGTTCGCTGTATATATATCGCTATATCATGTCTTTTATTTAGCGGCGGGCATTTTTTGCTTGATTGGGGCTGCGGTTCATACCCGATATGCGGAACATCCGTTTATTGACCGGTCTTTAATGAAGAATCGCCGATATATAGGCGTCGTTTTGGCAGGGTGTACTGTATTGGGAAGCGTTGCGGGAATCGTCTCTGTCGTTCCTTATATGATGAGAGTCTTGTTCAACTTAAATGCCGATATGACCGGGAGTGGCATTATACTTCCGGGTAGTGTGGGCGTTATCTTTTTCGGCGTCGCGGGCGGAGCCCTGACAGATCGCTTCGGCAGCCGGTTTGTTTTTACTGTTGGATGGTTAGTGATCTTGGCAGCCATGGCGGCCGCGTCACAGTTCGGTGACCGGACACCATGGTTGATGACGATAATGCTCGTGTTTATATTCGGCGGTCTTTCATTTGTAAAAACGGCGATTTCCAACAGTACCGCTGAAAGCTTGGAAGAAGAGGCTGCAGGCGCTGGAATGGGGATGCTGAATTTTGCCTGTTTTTTATCTGAAGGAATAGGCGTCGCATTTGCAGGAGGCTTGATGGCAGTGCGCGGGTTCGGCTATTTTGCGCTTCCATCAATGGACAATGCCGCAAGCGCTGTATTCAGCCGCTCGTTTGCCATATTCACAGTCTTTATATTGGCTGGCGGATTGCTTTATTTATGGACCTGCAAACGCAAAAAATCTTAACATATTCGAATGGTTGGGCGGAACAGCCCAGCCGTTTTTTATGTTGTATGGATTTTCTGAAACGTGATGAAAAGAAGCATCGGCACCTTTGAAATTGACGGACTGACTATTGCATATTCGCGAGCAGGTCGATTCACATTACCTCATATTGATGCGGAAATCGTTGAATAAATTCAATATACATGCAATGTAAGGGAAGTCTCGCAAACTGTTCTTTATTAAAAGTTCATGATTTGTTTTTAAAATAAGGCGGACAATTCGTGTACACTATAGTTGATATCAAGAAGGGGTTACGGTGTACGAGTCCAAGAAACATTTAAAAGAAGAAATTCATAAGCGCTATTTGTTACTAGATGGGGAGTTTGACGATATCCCCGATCAGTTTAGAGATGTTCGGGATCGAGATGTAGATCGAACGCCAGGGGAAATCCTTGCTTATCAGCTCGGATGGTTAAACCTGTTGATGAGCTGGGACAAGGATGAGCGCTTGGGGAAAACCGTTATAACTCCCTCTCCTCATTATAAATGGAACCAATTGGGGGCTCTTTATCAATCTTTTTACGATCTGTATGCTCACTTTTCGTTAACTGAGCTTCGCCAAGAATTCAAGAAAGCAGAGGCGCAACTTCAGTCTTGGATTGATACGCTCACGGATGAAGAATTATTCACCCAAGGTACTTTGAATTGGACAGGTGAAAACCCGAAGTGGCCTGCTATAAGGTTCATTCACATCAACTCTGTGGGTCCATTTAAAAGCTTCAGGACTAAAATAAGAAAGTGGAAGAAGAATCAACTGGGATGAAAGAGTGTTGAAGCGGAACATAAATGAGTTAGGAAACTTCAATTTCATTTGATGCCATGTTTCAAGAGAATAACTTAATAAATTTTTTCATTTTCCAATTTGCGAAGCATGTTGATAAAAAGCAAAAAGCAGGTTTTTCTTCTATTGAGCTACATGTAGACCCATTTCAAATTCGAAATCTTGACAGATAACAAAATAAAAAGTGTTTAAAACATCTTGGTCAAAGACAATCATTAAATCTTCTTTTTCAAGCGGGCACTGTACCCTGTACCCTGTACCCTCAGGCGATACAAGTCTAATTCTATCTGTATCAAAATAAACTGGACAATTGATATAATCAACTTCCCGAAAAGTTATTTTAAAGCAAGTGTATTTCTATCAAATTCATCAATTGTGTAATCGCAAATATTAGTATCCAAGAGTGCTCTTTGTCATTCTTCCATCCGTTCTTTATACATCGTTTACCTCAATTCTATATACGATTCTCTTTTTTGGCTTGGTTCAGTTTGACTCACGGCAAGCGGCAGCCTTTTCTTAAAGCCGGCGATTAAAACGGTCCGGCTATGCAGCATGGTGAGACTTTGCATGAAAAACTTAACATTTTAAAAATCCAGCCGATATGATGGATAAATAACTGCACGCTTCCGGCGGATATGGTATGGTAGCTAGTAAGTTTAGGAAAAGGGAGGATATTAATGATCATCGTCACAACAGATACAATCGCGAATCAAAATATCGTCGAAGTCAAAGGGCTTGTCACCAGCAGCATCGTTCAGTCGCGGAATATCGGAAAAGATATTCTGTCAGGATTGAAGTCGGTCATTTGCGGAGAATTAAAAAATTACACCCAAATGCTTGAGGATTCGAAAAAAGCTGTGAGGGAACGGCTCGTGAATCAAGCTGAAGAACTCGGAGCAAACGCGATCGTCGGTCTAAGGTTCGAACTATCTGCAGGCCAGGGTACCTCCGAACTCATCGGATATGGTACGGCTGTTGTAATCGGCTGACGTTCAACTGAAAAACGAAGGCGGCTATCATTGCCGCCTCAGCGGGTCAAGAAGGTTTCCCTGTCTGTTTCGTCTCTTTATGTTTTTGAGTCAGATGGGGATACTTTCTGTAGATGACAAGCGCGATGATCGCCATGTATAAGCCGTAGACACCGATAGAGATCAGCTTGTTTTCACTGAAATTGGCACCTGCGATAGAGACGACGAGAACGTTAGGGATTTTTCCAAGTGTCGAAGCCGCGAAAAAGACAGCCCATTTCACCTTGCTTAAACCGCAGACAATATTCATGACAACGGCGGGGATAACGGGGATCAGTCTGCCCAATAGTACGGCTGTAAAAGCATTTTGGTTAAAATAGGCTTCATATTCGCTCATTTTCGGGTATTTCGTTAAGCGTTTGCGAGCCAAATCTCTGAATCCGTAACGTGAGAGGAAGAACAGGAGCATGGTGCCGAGCATCGACCCTGTCAGCGTGATCAGCACGCCGTTTGCGATTCCGAACAAAGCGCCGTTTAATCCGGCAATGAGCGCAAACGGGACGATTGGGAAAAATACACAGGCTGCCACAAGCAGCATGCTGAATAGCACCGAATAAACGCCTCCGTCCCTGATTACGCCGAGCCAGGAATCTTTAAAGACGAATCCGATCGCGATGATACTTGCCATGATGATGATAGTGAATAGTTTTCTGATCATACCGCTCCCGCTGCCTTTCTTTGTTTTTAGCTTCTACATTTGCAATAAAGCTTGTTCCAAGTTTTCTGAAATTTCGTCTGTTTTTGACAGGTTGCAATTGCTGAGCATAATCAGCACTTTTTTCTCATCCATGTATCGGTTAATCGAGCTGATAAAACCGTGGATTTCTCCATCATGCCATATTTTATACTTGTTTTGATGATTAATAAACCATCCGTATCCGATCGAATTGTTTTGAATGAGTGCCGGAGAAGGGCCTTCGGCTGCAAAAGCCGGTTTTTTGACACAGCTGTAAAGCGCTTCTTTCAAAGCGCTTTTTGTGACAAGCTTTTCAGTGTAAAGCGCCCTGTCCCATAAGTACAAGTCTTCAACGGTTGAATACAGCCCGCTTTCCCCGTAGCCGTATACGATAGGCGCTTTGATCATTTCGCGATTCAGGCATAAATATCCGACTGTGGGCGAAATATCTTCCGGAGAAGTGAAGAAACCGGAGTTTTTCATGCCTAAAGGGTCAAAGATCAGTTGTTGAATGACGTCTCCATAAGCTTCATTTGTGATTGTTTCAATGATTTTTGTGAGCAGTATGTATCCTGAATTGCTGTAATTAAACCTTTGTCCCGGACGAAATTCGAGCGGCTTGTCAATAAAACGGCCGATAAATTGGTCTAACGGTGCGCGCTCCAGTTCAATATCGAGCAATTCATCCTCTAGAAAATCGGGAATTCCGGACGTATGGCTTAATAAATGTTTGATGGTAATGCTGTCCCCGTTCGGATAGCCTTCTAAATAGTTTTGTACCGGATCATCTGTATGAAGCAGCCCCTTTTCTTGCAGCTGCATGACCGCTATGGCTGTAAATTGCTTTGTCAGCGAAGCAATTTGGTAGCGTGTAGACGGTTTATTCTTCACTTTGTCCTTGCAATTAGCATAACCGTATCCTTTCGATAACAGAATACCGTTTGAGTCCGCCAGCAAAATGCTGCCGTGAAAATGATTGTTGGATGCTTGTTCCATTAAATAATCATCAAGATGTTCCGCTGTATATACCAATAACAACAGTCCTTTCATATCTAATTATGATGAGAAGGAAACGATAAACGATAGTTTTGAAAGGAAATGAAGCAGGAAGCGCGACAAAATAACATTATAAAAATTTTTTTGGATTTACCATCATTTACAGAATAATTTAAACTAAATTTAAAATATGGCAATTTCATGACATCCGTTAAAACGAGTGCTGTTTTGACGGATGTTTTTTGTTTTAAAACGATTGAAATATAAGTCGACGGTAACGAAAAGGGGAATAAAGTCGAGTGTGGCCTTAAACTAAGGGCTAAAGTTCGGTGTTTTTTTGTGAGAAAAAGGACTATATTAGTATTTTTTAATTTTAATTTAATTTTGAAGGGTTTTTCCTTTATTATCTATAATATGTTGTTTAACATAGTGAAAGAGATTTAAAATCATCGTTACTGTTATGAAGCGAAAAATAACGGGAGGTTAAAAAATGGGCCAAAAACATATCGCGATTTTTAATATTCCCGCTCACGGGCATATTAATCCGACGCTTGCTTTAACGGCAAGCCTTGTCAAACGCGGTTATCGGGTAACATATCCGGTAACGGATGAGTTTGTGAAAGCTGTTGAGGAAACTGGGGCAGAGCCGCTTAACTACCGCTCAACTTTAAATATCGATCCGCAGCAAATTCGGGAGCTGATGAAAAATAAAAAAGATATGACGCAGGCTCCGATGATGTTTATGAAAGAAATGGAGGAGGTTCTTCCTCAGCTTGAAGCGCTTTATGAGAACGACAAGCCTGACCTCATCCTTTTTGACTTTATGGCCATGGCGGGAAAAATGCTGGCTGAGAAGTTTGGAATAGAGGCGGTTCGCCTTTGTTCTTCATATGCACAAAACGAACATTTTTCATTCAAATCAATGTCTGAAGAGTTTAAGATCGAGCTCACGCCTGAGCAAGAAGCCGCTTTGAAAAATGCGAATCTTCCGTCATTTAGTTTTGAAGAGATGTTCGAACCGGCAAAATTGAACATTGTCTTTATGCCTCGTGCTTTTCAGCCTTACGGCGAAACGTTTGATGAACGGTTTTCTTTTGTCGGTCCTTCTCTAGCCAAACGCAAGTTTCAGGAAGAAGACACGCCGGTTATTTCGGACAGCGGCCGTCCTGTCATGCTCATTTCTTTAGGGACGGCGTTCAATGCCTGGCCGGAATTTTATCATATGTGCATAGAAGCATTCAGGGACACGAAGTGGCAGGTGGTCATGGCTGTCGGCGCGACAATCGATCCTGAAAGCTTTGACGACATACCTGATAACTTTTCGATTCATCAGCGCGTTCCGCAGCTGGAAATCCTGAAGAAAGCGGAGCTTTTCATCACCCATGGGGGTATGAACAGTACGATGGAAGGATTGAATGCCGGTGTACCGCTTGTTGCCATCCCGCAAATGATTGAACAGGAAATCACTGCCCGCCGCGTCGAAGAACTCGGGCTTGGCAAGCATTTGCAGCCGGAGGACACAACAGTTGCTTCATTGCGGGAAGCCGTCTCCCAGACGGACGGTAACCTGGATGTCCTGAAACGCGTAAAGGACATGCAAGAGCACATTAAACAAGCAGGAGGAGCCGAGAAAGCCGCAGATGAAATTGAGTTATTTTTAGCACCGGCAGGAGTGAAATAACCATATGAAGGAACCCGGGAAATCCCCGGGTTTTTTGTTGCAGCCGAAAGGAAGCGGGAAAAGTATACAGAGGCGCTTTTTGAACATACTACCTTCTATTAAATGTATTAAAAAGGAGGAAGTGATTTGTCAAATCAGGGCAATTTCAAAAAAACGATCTCTCTGCTTGACCTGATTTTGATCGGCATGGGAGCGATATTCGGCTCGGCTTGGCTGTTTGCCGTCAGCAATGTCGCTTCAAAAGCCGGGCCCGCGGGAAGCTTTTCGTGGATTATCGGCGGCGTCATTATCCTTTTAATCGGCCTCGTTTATGCCGAGCTGGGAGCTGCTTTGCCGCGGACGGGCGGGATTATCCGCTATCCGGTGTATACCCACGGCCACCTTGTCGGATACTTGATTTCATTTATCACGATCGTTGCCTATACAAGCCTGATTTCAATCGAAGTGACCGCTGTCAGGCAATACGTAGCTTATTGGTTTCCCGGTTTGACGATAAAAGGTTCTGAATCGCCGACGATTATCGGCTGGCTTTTGCAGTTTGTGCTGCTTTGTTTGTTCTTTTTACTCAATTATTGGAGTGTCAAAGCGTTTGCGAAATCAAATTTAATCATTTCGGTTTTTAAGTATTTTGTTCCTTTGACGATCATTGTCGTATTGATATTCCATTTTAAGTCGGCCAACTTTGCGGGAGAATTTGCCCCGTTTGGCTTTGACGGAGTGCAGGCGTCCATTTCGACCGGCGGGGTGATGTTTGCATACCTCGGTCTTCATCCGATCGTTTCGGTCGCCGGTGAAGTGAAAAATCCGCAGCGGAACATCCCGGTCGCTCTGCTGATTTGCATCATTGTTTCGGCTTGCATTTATACGATACTGCAAGTGGTGTTTATCGGAGCCATCCCGACTGATATGCTGAATGACGGCTGGAAAGCGATCGGCAAGGAATTTTCTCTTCCATTCAAAGACATCGCGGTGCTTCTTGGGATGGGCTGGCTTGCCACTCTTGTCGTTCTGGATGCGATCTTATCACCCGGCGGAAACGGCAATATTTTTATGAATACGACATCGCGCTTGGTTTATGCGTGGGCGCGGAACGGCACGTTGTTCAAAGTGTTTGCCAAGGTGAATAAATCGACGGGAATTCCGCGTCCGTCGTTGTGGCTGTCGTTTGCGCTCGCCGTTTTTTGGACGCTTCCTTTTCCGTCTTGGGACGCGCTCGTCAATGTTTGCTCTGTAGCCTTGATTCTTTCCTATGCGATTGCTCCGGTTTCAGCGGCAGCGCTGAATGTGAATGCCAAGCAGCTCAACAAGCCTCTGCAAATCAAGGGGATGGCTGTCATTGCTCCTGTCTCCTTCGTATTTGCGTCGTATATCGTCTATTGGTCAGGCTGGAACACCGTGTCATGGCTGCTCGGATCGCAGCTCGTGATGTTTGCCGTTTATTGCGCGTGTAAAAAATATGTTCCCCAAGACGATGTTTCGTTTGCACAGCAGCTTAAATCAAGCTGGTGGATTGTCGGTTATTATGTCATGCTCTTGATTTTGTCGTATCTCGGCTCATTCGGTAACGGCATGGGCCTATTGAGGATGCCGGTCGATTTAATCTTGATCGCAGCAGGATCGATTGCGGTATTTTACTGGGCGAAATATACGGCCCTTCCAAAGGCAGTCATTGATTATGATGAGAAAAAAGAAGAAACCGTTTAAATAAGAATCCTCCGCGTATGGACTGCGGGGGATTCACGCGTTTTCATTACAGTTGCGGAAGATCTTTAGCTGTTTCGGCAGCTTTGGTATCAACTTGAATTTGTTGAGATAAATTGGCAGGATGGTAATAACCTTTTGACATCATATAGTTTGTGATCTGTTCATGAGTATCAATCGCGTCGTTTAAATACTGCTTAAGCGTTTCACGCACTTCTGGAGAAGATGTTTCTGTGATAGCAGTGGCAATGTTTTTGACACCGGTTTTCGCTGAGATTAAAAAGTCGGTCGCTATCACTTGTTCAGTCATCGCGCCCATTCCTGTCATGTTTTGGATGAATTCGTTCATACGGTTTCACCTCTCATTGACAGCAGTCCTTGCAAATGCTCGATCTGATGCTTTGTTTGGGAAGCATCCCGTTCCAAGATGTCGCGAAGCTCTTGATCCTGCACCATTCCCGTCATTGTTGATGACTTAGTCAGGCAAAGGTTTTTAAACATTAACAGCTCATGCAGTTCCAATGTTTCATGAATCCCATTATTCAATTGCAAACATTCCTTTCAGATTTGTTATTGTGTGAAGGACACATCATTAGTATCAAGGTTCGTTAGCGGGATTATTCTGTTTTCTGTTTTACAATAAATTACATGTTGCTGTCAGGCTTTTCTGACGCGAAAGAATTTGGTCAAGAGCCAGGTTCCTTGCGGAAAACTGAGTGTGAGCTGCCAGACACCGCCGCCGCCAAGTCCGTATTCGATGATGAGCTGCAGTTTTCTTCCGATGCTGCGTGCGTCTTCAAACCATATGATGTGCCTTCTGCCTTGTTCATCTGTGTATTGGAGAAAAGGAGACTCAGACTTTGTATCATATTGTATCGGTACCTGGTGCTTCATGGCGAGCTGAACGGCGTCTTGGTTGGCGATTCCCGGGTATACGGCACCAGGCTGATAGGGCAGCGTCCAGTTATAGCCGTAAAGCGGAAAGCCGAGAATGATTTTTTCTTTTGGAATATGGCGAAGGGCAAATTGAATCGTCTGCCGGACTTCATTGATCGGAGCGACGGGGCCGGGCTCGCTTGTTCCGTGGTGCCAGTCGTATGCCATGATAAAGACAAGGTCGCTCACTGCGCCGATTCCGCCATAGTCATACCCTTTCAGCCAGGCGATATTTTCATTTGTTTTCGGCGGAACGGCAACCGTCAACACATAACCGGAAGGCTTCAGCCGCTCTTTCAACAGGCGGAGAAAACCTGAAAATAAATCTCTGTCTTCCTCCACAATCTGTTCGAAATCAATATTGACGCCTGCATATCCTTTTCTGGAAATCGTTTGAACAATATTGTCGATGAGCCGGTTTCTTACGGTAGGCTGATTTAATACGCGGTGCGCAAGAGACGGACTAAAGCCTGTTTCTGTCAGATTGGTGACTGTCATGAGGGGAGGAACGCGCCGCCTCCAGGCCGTTTGTACGGCCGGTGAATCATTCAGCTCGCTTAACGATCCGTCGCTTGACATGTGGTATTCAAAAAATGCCAGATATGTGGCGTAGGGGGCAAAATTATGAATCAATTCCTGGTCTAAGCTGGGGTTTCTCAATGTGTAATATCCTAAAGCGGTGATCGGTTTTTTCGGCAATTCCGGAATCGTCACTTTCATCCCCGGCCTCATATTGGCAGGCGTTACAGACGGATTTGCTTTTTGCAATGCTTCGGCGGATACAAACGTCCGGAGGGCGATCGAGTTATAACTGTCTCCCGGCTGAACAGTATATGTATAAAGCGGTATTAAAAGAGCCTGTCCGGGGACAATGTTTGTTTCGACCAACCCGTTTGCCAATCGGATCTGGTCAATCGAAATTCCGAACCTGGCACCGATGACAAATAATGAATCTCCCGGCTGAACCGTATAAATAAACAACGGGCACACTTCCTTTTGTTCCTCTGTATGCGACAGGGGTTTTTGCTATGTCTATGACCGGCGCTGAAGGATCATGCGCCGATTTTCTCAATCGGAACCGTGAATAGATCCGTGAAGCGGATAATTCTTGACTGATCGATCTAAAAAGCGTATTCTTCAAATAAAGGAGGTGATAAAGGCTTGGGAAGAAGCAAAGAATTCGATGCTGCCCTCGTCCTTCATAAAGCAATGGAGGTTTTCGGCCAATTCGGCTATGAAGGCGCATCGATGCAAGAGCTGCTCAGCCGCCTGGGAATTGCCAGGCAAAGTCTGTACAATACATTCGGAACGAAACGGGATCTGTTTATAGCCGCTCTTACAAGATATCTTGATGATAAAAATGCTCAAGTGATCGCCAGGCTTGAAAGCCCCGGCTCAGTGAAGCAATCGGTTCGGCAGATCTTTCAGGAAAGCTTAAACGCTCTGAAAGACCCCGAACGCTCAAAGGCATGCTATATCATCAACAGCGCAATTGAACAAATTCCCCGTGATCAAGAGGTTGCCGAATACATTGATAAGCAGACAAGGCAGCTGGAAACCGCCTTTTACAAAGCGCTTGTCCGGGCCGAGTCACAGGGGGAACTAAAGAAGGGCGGCCAAGATCTTTCAGCAGTTGCCCGTTTTTTAAATCAAACCCGGCTGTCGCTAACGTTTCAGGCGAAGTTAACGGAGGACTTTGACGCCCTTCAGGATTTGATCGATGTCAGCCTGTCTGTTCTTGATTAAAGAATTTTTTCGTCAACGGAAGATGGGCTGCCGCTCGTTTTTATCACTATTTTAGACCGAATGGTCAAAAAATAAGGGAAAGAAAATGGCGCATACGATAACCGATGTGATGGAACCATTTTTGCAGTCGATGCTCGAAAAAGATATGGAAAAGTGGATACAGCTTTGGGATCAAGACGCGGTGTTTGAGCATCCGTATGCGCCGCCAGGTTTTCCTAAAAAAATAGAAGGAAAGTCGGCTATTTACGAATATATAAAGGATTTTCCCGAAAAGATCGATAGTGTCCGCTTCACAGCGCCCACTATTCATCAAATGGCAAATACGGGCTAGGCGGCAGTCGAATTTGAATGTGAAGGCACGGTGTGCGAGACGGGTCTTCCTTATAACCAACAGCATGAAAGAGGGCAAAATTGTCCACTACAAAGATGATTGGAATCCTTTGATTGTCATCGAATCGTTCGGGGGACGGCTGCAGACTTTTTAATGACCTAACAAGTGAGTGATAAAAGTGGAGAAAACAATATTGATTACCGGCGGAACCGGCACGACTGGAAGCCGAATCGCCAAACGGCTTGTACGTTCGGGCGCCGGCGTCCGGATCGCAAGCCGGAGAATGCCTGCAATGGCCGGAACGGAACATGTGTATTTTGACTGGAATGATTAAAAAACTTACAGAGACGCATTAAAAATCACGAACTCATTATATTTGGTTGCGCCTGTCGGTGTATTCAAACCGTCGCCACTCGTTGTGCCGCTTTTGGAAATGGCAGCGGCATTCGGCGTCCGCCGCATTGTTCTGCTCAGCGCTGCAATTATCGATGAAGACGGACCCGTATTCGGGAAGCTTCATCACGCGGTCAGGCGATATGTTCCTGAATGGACGGTGCTAAAGCCTTCATATTTCCTGCAGAATTTTGACCATCAGCATGGCGCTTCGATTCGGAAGAAAAATGAAATCGTCACGGCGTCAGGATCGGCAAAGCCGGGTTTATAGATGCAGACGATATTGCTGAAGTGGCTGTGCACGCATTGCTTGATCAAAAGCCGCATAATACGAGCCATATCTTGACCGGGCCGGAAGCCTCGAGTTATGCTGAAGCTGCGGCAATTATCGGCAGAGCGGCAGGCATGTCAATGTCGAAGTGTCCGCTTTGAGGGAAAGGTATATAAAAGCAGGATTATCTCCCGATTATGCCAGCTTCATATCGGAACTAGACGAGAAAATCAAGAATGGCAAAGAAAAACGCATCACACCATACAGTGGAACGCATCACGGGAAAAAAACCGCGTTCACTGGCTGATTTCGCCAATGAACACGCCGGCGTCTGCTTTAACTCGTTCCTGAGACTGAACGGTCTTTTCTGTTTATTTTTGACTGTTCAGTCTAATTAATAAAATGTTTCGTTGATTTCCCATGACTCAACTGTACAGTAGGCCAAGTGAGGGTCCATACCCATGCCCATTAAATAAGCCATTGCCGCTACTTCTTCCATGGCATGGTGATAGGAAGTGGCTTGCGCTTCATTTAAACCGTAATGAACAAAAGGCGCAACCGTGCACAATGTCTTATGTTTCAAGTGCGGAAACAACGGACATTTGATGTGGTGCACGGCTGTTTCGGCGTGCTGATACTGGGGGATATGCATATGCTGTTCGGGAGCCGGTGTCTGCTGTAAAGGTTCTACATTCTCCATTTTTTTCGTCCTTTCTTGCCGGATTTTCGTTGTATTCTATGTTCCGCTCATGCCCCGTGTGTTAGACGTCTGTCACGGTTTACCGATTTTTTAGGCAAATCAACAGACATAAAGGTCAAATACCGGTAGACTTTAAAGCAGGATAAAAAAAGGAGGTATTTTTTATGGCTAAACATCATTTTTACCTTCAGGCAGACTGGCCTGGAAAACGTAACGACATCGGAAGGATTGAAAGCGGGAATTTAAAAACAGAAATTTCAATTCCAAAGGAAATGGAGGGTCCGGGGGCAGGGACAAACCCTGACGAAATGCTGCTCGGTGCCGCTGCGACTTGCTATATCATCACGCTTGCAGCCATGATGGAAAGGAGCGGATTGGAAAAAGAGAGCCTGACGATGGAATCCGAGGCCGTTGTCGATGTGACAGGCGGGGTGTTTACATACGAAAAAATCATTCACAGACCTCTGATCCGTCTTCCGAAAGAAGCGGCGGAAAAAGAGGTCGAACTTGCCGAAAGACTGGCTGAAAAGGCGGAGACATCCTGTATGATATCAAGGGCGGTTCAGGGCAATGTCGCCATTGAATTAGAGCCGAAGATTGTCGTCTCCAAAGCGGATTAGATTTCGACCGGGAGCTGAGCCTTTTGGTCTGCGGCGTCAGCATGCTTTGAATTGAGCAAAAAGACGCCGCCGATGATCAATACAAGCCCAATAAGAGTTTTGAGATTGAATGGTTCCTGAAATATAAAATACCCGATCGCAGCTGTCAAAGCCGTCCCGGTGCCGGCCCAAGTCGCATAAGCCGCAGATAAAGGCAGTGTTTTTAATGAAAAGCTCAGAAACGTAAAAGAAGCCGCAAAACCGATCATGACACCGGCCGCGGGCAGGGGGACGCTAAAGCCTTCTGACAGCTTCAGCATTGTGCTTCCGAATACTTCGGACAAAATGGCAGCCGCCAAAAAGATCATGCCTTTCATGACATTCTCCTCCTTATGACAGATTGATCAGGACAACGCCTGACACGAGACAGATAATGCCGGCGATATTTCGCCGGTTCAGCTTTTCTTGAAACCACAAGACGCCGATGATTGCAGTCAGAACGGTGCCCGCTCCGCTCCAAGTCGCATAGGAGAGGCTTAGAGGGATGACCTGCAATGTGAGTGACATCATGTAAAATGCGAGACCGTAGCCGATCACTACGAGAACCGACGGCTGCCAGCGCGCGAACCCGTCAGATATTTTCAGCATGGCGGCTGCCGCCGCTTCTGACAAGATGGCGATCAGTAGAAAAATGTAGCCTGCAATCATACGAAATCCTCCTCTATCGATGTTATTTCAAGATTCAAAAGGAGAGCTTTCTCTTCGTCAGCCAGCAGTTCCAATTGAAACAAAAGACTTTGACCATTTGCCAGCCCTCTTTTCACACAACTCACGCCGCGGTTTAAGAAATGCTGCCGCAGCAAGGGCGCTTGTACAAAGTCAGTTTTCATTCGAATATCAAAAAACGCCGCCCATAAACGATTTTAAAGTGTTAAAGGTTTATTCCGCAATCGTCATCAGGCCGCTTCAAAGATTTCTTCTTTTTTAGACATAAAAAAAACCCGCATTACTAACCGGTTGGTAAAATCCATCTTAATTGATGC
Source organism: Bacillus sp. LB7 (assembly GCF_030449715.1). Lineage (NCBI taxonomy): Bacteria > Bacillati > Bacillota > Bacilli > Caryophanales > Bacillaceae > Bacillus > Bacillus sp. LB7. The sequence continues at coordinate 46,340 of NZ_JASGCA010000006.1, read as the reverse complement.
AAAAGTTCTAAGTCAAGAAAAAAGTTATGTAAAAAGGCCCCTGGAAGAGCCTTTATTTGTCAATAAAAAGGATAGTAAGGATACGGCGGATACGGATATCCCCAAGGGCCGAGAAGCGCTCCGGCAGTAAGCCCGCCCAAAAAACCTCCGAAGAAGGGGCCCGGGCCGAAAAACGGACGCGGTCCGAAAAACGGTCGCCCAAAAGGTCCGCCAAAGAAAGGTCTGCCGATGATGCGCTGGTTGTCGTCGTAATATACAGGAGCTTGCTCGAAATGATTCATAAAAAAATCCCTCCAATAATAAAATGAAACCTGACTAACATCACTGTATTCTGCCCAGCCGTTTTTGCCTGGGCGCCCGTCGTATTTTTGAATGAAGCCGCCCTTAAAAAGGAGTGAATGAAACATGACGCTGTATCAGTCGGATTGGTCAAAAGCGCCTCCCCATGCCCACGCCTACAGGGCGAGAACATCGACTGCCAATGGCCATTACCACCTAATTGAAGGCTTTTCCCAGCCGGCAAACGGGAGCAATACAGATGGGCACGTTCATTTTTATTCCGGCATCACTTCTTTTGAAAAGGGACATTACCACAGGTATTACGCGATTACGGGGCCCGCGATTCCGCGGGCGGACGGCACGCACTATCATGAAATCGAGGGCACGACCTATCTGGCATATTCTGCGGCTCCCCCGATCAGATATGGCGGAGTCGTGTATGTAAGCGATGGAATGAAGGAAAGGCATCGGCATATTTTTAAAGGCTACACAAGAGAAATCGTGGGAAATGAGCCGATAGGTTGGTGAGGAAATGTTTGGAAAATGATGAAAAAGGGTAAAATGAAATGGATGTTTTTGAACGTGAAATGGTATAATGGGAGGAGCTTGTTTAAAGAGAGTGATCAGCAGTGAATAAAACGAAACCGCCGGTCATCGTTTTGATCGGACCGACCGCTGTCGGTAAAACAAAATTAAGCGTGATGCTGGCCGAGCATTTGAATGCGGAAATTATCAGCGGAGATTCGATGCAGATTTACAAAAGAATGGATATCGGCACAGCAAAAATCAAAGAAGAAGAAATGAACGGGGTTCCGCATCACCTGATCGATATTAAAGAACCGACGGAATCTTTCTCGGTTGCTGAATATCAGGAGATCGTCAGACAAAAAATCGCAGAGATTGACAGGCGGGGTAAGCTTCCGATGATTGTCGGGGGAACCGGGCTCTATATTCAGTCTGTCCTTTATGACTATTCATTCACAGAGGAAGCGGGCGACCCTGAGTTCCGGGCAGAGATGGAGGCGCTCTCTGACAAGAGGGGAGCCGAATATGTTCACTGTCTTTTGAAAGAGCGCGATCCCGAAGCGGCAAAAACCATTCATCCAAACAATAAACGAAGGGTCATCAGGGCGCTTGAAATCCTCCATACGACAGGAAAAACGATGTCCGAACAAATGGAAGGCCAGCGGAAAGAGCTTTTATACACCACGGCTCTCATCGGTTTGACGATGGAGCGGGAAGTGCTGTATGACAGGATCAACAGCCGCGTAGACCAGATGATGGATGAGGGGCTGCTGAATGAAGTGAAACAGCTTTATGATGAAAACATAAGAAATTGCCAGTCTGTTCAGGCCATCGGGTACAAAGAGCTTTATGCGCACCTTGAAGGCAGATCGTCCTTGGAAGAGGCGGTTGAGACGTTGAAGCGGAATTCGAGACGCTATGCCAAAAGACAGCTGACATGGTTCAGAAATCAAATGGATGTCGCCTGGTATGACATGACGCCCCCTGTCAATATCGAGCAGAAAAAACAGGAAATTTTCACTTACATAGCAGGAAAGCTCGAACTTTAATCGAAACAGTATGGTATAGAGAAACAAGGAGGACCAGAAACATGAAATCGATAAATATTCAAGATCAGTTTTTGAATCAGATTCGGAAAGAAAGTACATTTGTCACGGTCTTTTTACTGAATGGATTTCAGCTGCGCGGACAAGTAAAAGGATTTGACAACTTTACAGTGTTGATTGAATCGGAAGGAAAGCAGCAGCTTATATACAAACACGCCATTTCCACGTTTGCACCGCAAAAAAACGTTCAGCTCGAACTCGAATAGCGATTTACGGCTAAAAGACCATGCCTGGCATGGTCTTTTCAGATTGCCTGACAAAATCCTGAAACAGTTTACTGTTTTGGGATTTTGCCGTTTTCGAGGCGACTTTACAAACTGCGGCCGTTGCCGGTCCTGCCGAGCAGGAGTCAGGGAATAAAAGGAGCGACGGCCAATTGCCGGACACCCCGTCTAAAACGCCGCCGTCATTACATCCTGTGAAAGACCGAAGCATTCAAATTTACAAAGCGGCATCTAATCGCTAAACTAAGTAGTGTTTACATCAATTCAGTTTGAAAATGAAAAGGAATGAGCGAACAATGAAACCTAAGATCGTCATCAACCATTGGGAAGAGACGTGTGAAGATGATTCCTGCTATGAATACGGCACAAGTATTCTCGTCAACGGAAAAGAACTTGTCAGGGAAGCGTCGATCATGACGGCTGTTCAGTCAGTTCTTAAGGAGCTCGGCATCGAAGCCGATATTAAAGAGGTATGCGAGAACAAGTGCTGTGACACTTACAAAAAATAAGCGAAAAAGTCTAGTCTACTAACTCAATTTTTTTCGTGTTATGATAGATTTCGGTTTGTGAGTAGGATGAGTGAACGGCTCTCATTCTACTCATATTTCTTTGGCCTTAGGCCTCCTAAGCTGAAGCAAATTGTGAACTTTCATCAACCTGAGCACAATATATTGTGTTTTCTTGAATGATAGTATACTATATATTGTGTAAGGTTCGAGTTGAAAGACTCGGAAACAATTTTACTAGGTCGTGATAATGATGATTCAGATCGTATTTGATTCAAAAACGGGAAACGTTCAGCGCTTTGTGGATAAGACGCCTTTTCGCAATAAACGGAAAGTCAGCACAGAGGAGTATCTAGACGAACCGTTTGTTTTGATCACGTACACGACAGGGTTTGGGGAAGTTCCGAAAACGACTGAGATGTTTCTTGAGAAAAACGCCCATCTTCTTTTGGGAGTTGCGGCAAGCGGAAACAGAGTGTGGGGAGACAATTTTGCGAAAAGCGCAGAAAAAATTTCGAAGCAGTATCAGGTTCCGATTCTCGGCAAATTTGAGCTCAGCGGGACGGCCAAAGACGTTGAACTGTTTACTCAGGAGGTAGAAAGAGTTGTCACAAAATCAAGTGCCAAAATGGATCCAGTTAAACAATGAGATCATGATCCAAAAAGACGGGAAATTCCAGTTTGATAAAGATAAAGAAGCTGTACATAGTTATTTTGTAGACTATATCAACCAAAATACGGTATTTTTCCATGATCTGAAAGAGAAAATCGATTACTTAATCAAGAATGACTACTATGAAGAAGAGTTTTTAAGCCGCTACACGTTCGAAGAAATCAAGGAAGTGTTCAAAGAGGCTTACGCCAAAAAATTCAGATTCCCGTCCTTTATGAGCGCTTTTAAGTTTTACAATGACTATGCGCTGAAGACAAACGACAAGAAAAAAATTCTTGAACGCTATGAAGACAGAATCTCTATCGTAGCTTTATTTTTTGCTAACGGGGATAAGGAGAAGGCGAAAGAATTCGTCAGAATGATGATCAACCAGGAGTATCAGCCGAGCACGCCGACATTCTTAAATGCCGGCCGCAAACGCCGCGGAGAGCTGGTCAGCTGTTTCCTCCTGGAAGTCAATGACTCCTTGAACGACATCTCGAGAGCGATTGATATTTCGATGCAGCTGTCAAAGCTCGGCGGAGGCGTATCGTTAAACCTTTCAAAACTGCGTGCGAAAGGCGAAGCGATCAAAGACGTCGAAAACGCGACAAAAGGCGTCGTCGGCGTGATGAAGCTTCTTGACAACGCATTCCGCTACGCTGATCAGATGGGACAAAGACAAGGCTCAGGCGCTGCGTACTTAAACATTTTCCACCGCGACATCAACGATTTCCTCGATACGAAGAAGATTTCGGCTGATGAGGATGTCCGGGTGAAAACATTGTCCATCGGAGTCGTCATTCCAGACAAATTCATCGAGCTTGCAAGAGAGGATAAAGCGGCATACGTATTCTATCCGCACACCGTTTATAAAGCGTACGGCGAGCACCTCGATGAAATGGACATGAACGAGATGTACGACAGGCTTGTGGAAGATCCGCGCGTCAAAAAAGAAAAAGTCCACCCGCGCAAGATGCTTGAAAAGCTTGCGATGTTAAGATCGGAATCCGGGTATCCGTACATTATGTTCCAGGACAATGTCAACAACGCGCATGCGAACAATCATATTTCCAAGGTTAAATTTTCCAACCTTTGCTCGGAAGTTCTTCAGGCTTCACAAGTTTCTTCATACACAGACTACGGTCAAGAAGATGAGATCGGCCTTGATATCTCCTGCAACCTTGGTTCATTGAACATATTGAACGTCATGAAAAACAAATCGCTTGAGCAGACGGTTAAGCTTGCAACCGATTCGCTGACACACGTTTCTGAAACGACAAACATTACGAACGCACCGGCGGTCAAAAAAGCGAACAAAGCGATGAAATCCATCGGCCTTGGAGCGATGAACCTGCACGGATTCCTGGCACAGAACAATATCGCCTACGAAAGTGAGGAAGCGAGGGACTTCGCGAACACTTTCTTTATGATGATGAACTTCTACTCGATTGAACGGTCTGCCGAGATCGCCAAAGAAAAAGGCGAGACGTACCATAACTACGAAGGTTCGGCTTACGCAACGGGTGAATACTTCGAAAAGTATGTGACACAAGATTTCTCGCCTAAATTCGAAAAAGTGGCCAAGCTTTTTGAAGGCATGCACATTCCGACAAAAGAAGACTGGGAGCAGCTGAAACAGTTTGTCAAAGAACACGGATTGTACCACAGCTACAGACTGTGCATCGCACCGACCGGGTCCATTTCATATGTACAGTCAAGCACAGCATCAGTCATGCCAATCATGGAGCGGATTGAAGAAAGAACTTACGGCAACTCCAAGACGTACTATCCGATGCCTGGACTTGCGCCGAGCAACTGGTTCTACTATAAAGAAGCGTATGATATGGACATGTTCAGAGTTGTCGACATGATCTCGACGATTCAGCAGCACGTTGACCAAGGCATAAGCTTTACATTGTTCCTGAAAGATACAATGACGACACGCGATCTGAACCGGATCGACCTTTATGCCCACCATAAAGGAATCAAAACACTTTACTATGCAAGAACGAAGGATACAGGGCAAGAAGGCTGCCTTTCTTGTGTCGTTTGATTAAAGGAGAGTATGCGAAAGTGACGAAAATTTATGATGCAGCAAACTGGTCAAAGCATGAAGATGATTTTACCCAAATGTTTTACAACCAAAATGTGAAGCAATTTTGGCTTCCGGAAGAGATCGCGCTTAATGGGGATCTTCTGACATGGAAGTACTTGGGTAAAAATGAACAGGACACATACATGAAGGTGCTCGCGGGGCTGACACTACTCGATACAGAGCAGGGGAACACGGGAATGCCCCTTGTCGCTGAGCATGTGGAAGGGCATCAGCGCAAAGCGGTGCTGAACTTCATGGCGATGATGGAAAACGCGGTCCACGCCAAGTCCTATTCAAACATTTTCATGACGCTTGCCCCGACAGAGACGATCAACGAAGTCTTTGAATGGGTTAAACAAAACAAATATTTGCAGAAAAAAGCTCAGGTCATTGTCGGACTCTATGAGAAAATCCGCCAGGGCGATAAAATCTCGCTGTTTAAAGCGATGGTCGCATCCGTTTATTTAGAAAGCTTCCTGTTCTACAGCGGCTTCTACTACCCGCTTTATTTTTACGGACAGGGCAAGCTGATGCAAAGCGGCGAAATCATCAACCTGATCTTGCGGGACGAAGCGATTCACGGCGTCTATGTCGGCCTGCTCGCTCAGGAGATTTACAATGAGCAGACACCTGAGAAAAAAGAAGAGCTGTACGCGTTTGCCATTGATCTATTGAAAGAGCTTTATGAAAATGAGCTTGAATATACAGAAGATCTGTACGACCAGGTCGGCCTTTCACACGACGTGAAGAAGTTCATCCGCTACAATGCCAACAAAGCGCTGATGAACCTTGGCTTTGAAGCTTATTTTGAAGAAGAAGAGATCAATCCGATCGTGTTGAACGGGTTGAATACGAAAACGAAGTCACATGACTTCTTCTCAATGAAAGGGAACGGCTACAAAAAAGCAACAGTTGAACCGTTAAGAGACGACGATTTTTACTTTGACGATAAGTAAGCCGGCCGGGATAAAAGGGCGCATCCGCGCCCAAGCCCCGCCTTTCAGTTACGGATACACGGCAAAATGAGAGCAGAACGAATCTGCTCTTTTCACTTTGAGGAGGAAACGGATACAATGGGAAAAATGGATGAAATCATTCTCGTGGTCCCGCGGGAAAACGTATTTGCAAATGAAACGCTGACCTTCCAAGGCGTCAACAGCGATGGCGAGAAGGTCGGGAAGATCATGGCGCATATTGAACAGCACTTCAGTGAAATGAGAAGGGGAGACGCCGAAGAAGATCCTGCGTTTAAACAGCCGATCCCTTATGTTGTCATCAAAAGAGACGACGAAATATTTGTATACGAGCGGCTCGAAGGCGGAGGGGAAGCGCGGCTTCACAACAAGCTGTCACTCGGCTTCGGCGGCCACATGAACTTTGCCGAAGGGCTTGACTTTTCCGGTATTCTGAAGTTAAACACAGACCGCGAACTTGATGAAGAGCTTCTGATTAAGGAATCAGATAAAGAAAAAATGGTGACGCTCGGACTGATTAATGATGATGAAAACAGCGTCGGAAAAGTACATATCGGAATCCTTTCAGCGCTTGAATTAAAACCGGGCGCCCACGTTGAAGTTAAAGAAAAGGAACAGATTGCCGGCCGCTGGATGAAAGCCAGTGATCTGAAAGAAAAAAGCGTCTATGACAGACTTGAATCTTGGTCACAGTTTGTCGTTGATATTTTAGTGTAAATTGGAAAACTCGCTGATTTAGCGAGTTTTCTTTTCGTTTTGAACCGGTTTCCATTGAAAAAGTGAGCCCTGCTTTTCGATTAACCCGAAACCAGGGTAGGGGAAATGACACCCGTGAAGCAGGACCTGGCCGCTATAAGCCTGCCGGGCCAGCAGTCTTCTTGTCTTTTCTCCCTCTAGAGGGTCATGCTCAAGCGAAACCCGCAGCTTTGGATTGGAAATGCTTTCGGGAATGTGAAATACGTCATTGGTGATCTGACAGACACCGTCTTTTGTTTGTAACTCAATCGTCAAGTGCCCAGGTGTATGTCCGGGCGTATGGATCAGCTTCAGTCCGGGAAGCAGTTCGTTATCTTCTGTCAGCAGTTTCAGAAGCGGCCGGACAGAGGAGAGAATGCGAAACTGTTCAGAAGACGGCGTTTGTTTTGCGTACAGCCATTCTGCTTCACTGATCAGATGAACAGCGTTTGGAAAAGCGGGTTTCCCGTTATTTAGAAGACCTCCCGTATGATCTAAATGACTGTGTGACAAAATGACATAGTCTATAGAATCAGGCTTGATTCCAGCCTGTGTCATGTGATGAATCAAGTATCCGCTTTCTTGTCCGCCTGTTTCGCCAAATCCCGTATCAATCAGTATCCGTTTGCCGTTCGTCTCCAGACAGGCAAAGTTCAGCGCTGCTTCAAATTCTTCAGGATAACGTTCTGTTTCCTTGGAGTCTCCTCCCGCCAAAAAGAAATCCCTTGAAACTCGAAATGCTCCATCAGACAAAATTGTCATTTGAAAAGAATCGAGTTGAATGCGGTCTGGCTCCTTCATAATAAATCCTTCCCCCTTTGCGTTTGACCGCTGCCTCTTTATTAGAAGAGGCAGTTTCATTGTGTCTTTTCATTTGCGATGAGCTGCTTGATCGGTTATCATTAAATCGTAATAATTACGATTTAACAACGGAAGTATAACTGAATCCATTTGTTCTTTCAACCAAAATAAACTCTTTAAAAGGGAAGGAGCATCATTTCATGCCGAAACTGGAAGAGCTGTATCGGTCCGTCATTATGGATCATGCAAGATACAGGCGAAATTTTCGAAAAATCGATAAACACGGCGCGTATTACGTCCATTACAAAAATCCAACATGCGGTGATGTGATGACTTTGTTTATCGACATTAAAGATGAAAAGATCGAAGACGCAGCTTTTATCGGAGATGGGTGCAGCATCAGCATGGCTTCCTCATCAATCATGACTGAACTGATAAAAGGAAAGACGTTAAAAGAAGCCGGCCTAATGCGTGCAGCGATGGAAAATATGATCAGAAAAGGAGAAGAACCGGCAGAGGATCTACTGGGAGATGCCGTTTCCCTGATGGGCGTCCATCCGTTGCGGGCCCGTCATAACTGTGCCCTGATGCCGTGGCAGGCTTTTGATCGGATCAAGGAGAACGTTTATTAAGTGAACACCACACCTAAAGCACTCCGGTTCTAAGGCCGCCGGGTAAAGAATATCGGAAGATTCAAGGGAAAAAGGGGCAGTGACGAAAGAGGTATGGAAAACGAAACGAATGTAAAGCAGGAAGCGATGGCGCAGCTTAAACAGAAAGGCATTCGAATGACGCCGCAGCGGCTGGCCATCTACCATTATTTTTTAGCCAACAGGAACCATCCCACAATAGCAGAAATTCAACAATCATTAAGGGAAGTCTATCCCGCCGTCAGTACAGCGACGATATACAACACCATCCGCTATTTTAAACAAGAGGGTCTTATAAAAGAAATGGGCTTTACTGATCCGCTTCGCTTTGATCTGGCTCTAGAGAAACATGATCATGTCATATGCGAAGCATGCGGAAAGATCGTCGATTTTCAATGTCCGCAACTTGAGAAAGTAAAAGACATCGCGGCACGGCTGACCGGATTTAAAGTGACACATTACCGATTGGAGCTGTACGGCATCTGCAAAGATTGCCAGGCGAAAAAAAAATACGCCGCTAAAGTGAAAGGGATTTGATAAAAACGAATCTCTTTTTGGTTGTGCATAAAACCAAAATCCGATATATTGGTTTTATGATGAAAAATAACATTAAACGAATCAAACGAATTTCGCTTCGGGAAGAAGTGTATCAAACGCTGAAGCGCACCATCGTACATTTGGAACTTAAGCCGGGGGAGCGCCTGCATGATCAGGAGCTTGCAGAGCAGTTTGGCATCAGCCGCACACCTGTCAGGGAGGCGCTCAAACGACTGGAAGATGAAGGACTTGTTGAAACTGTTCCGGGTTCAGCAACACGTGTAGCACCGTTAAATCGCGAGGAAGCTGAACATGCTTTTACAGTCACTGCAGCACTGCATGCGCTGGCTGTCAAACTGTCGTTTCCTTTTTTAACGGATTCAGACCTTGATCAACTGGAGGCGCATAACAAAACGTTGCAGCAAGCGATTCAAAAAGAAGACATTATCGAAGCAATCGAATCGGATGCTGCTTTTCATGAGGTGTTTTTACAAGCATCAAAAAACCCGGAAATTACCCGGGCATTGGAGAGAATTTCTTCGAAAATTTACCGCCTTGAAATGTCGCAGTTTTCCTCGATCGGCAGCTTGAAATCTGTCGAACAGCATCAGAACATCATCGATGCCTGCAGACAGCGGGATCGGGATGCGGCCATCAGGCTTGCCGAGGAAAACTGGCTCAGTCTCGGAGACCGATTGGCCGGACATCAGGAAAAGGAGTGAGGGGATTGTGAGGCCGATTATACTGGGCGTTTTTGCAGCCTTCTTTTTTGCTTTTACATTCGTTTTAAACAGGGCGATGGAGCTTGAAGGGGGAAGCTGGATCTGGAGCGCATCGTTAAGATTTATCTTTATGGCGCCTCTTTTATTTGTCATTGTTTGGCTGAGGGGGAACGTAAAAGAGCTTTTTCAGGAAATTAAAAAAGCGCCGGGCATTTGGCTGAGATGGAGCATCGTCGGCTTCGGCCTCTTTTATGCGCCGCTCTGTTTTGCGGCGGCTTACGGGCCAGGCTGGCTGATCGCAGGAACATGGCAAATTACGATTATTTCCGGCTCCCTGTTGGCGCCGCTTTTTTACGAAACCATCCAAACAAAAACAGGTCCCGTACAGCTGAGGGGCAAAATTCCCTATAAAGGGCTGGCGATGTCGTTGATCATTTTAATCGGGGTGGCGCTGATGCAGGCTGAGCATGCGGCACAGCTTTCTTTACATGAGATGCTGCTGTGCGTCGTGCCGGTTATGTTGGCTTCATTTGCATATCCGCTTGGGAACAGAAAAATGATGGAAGCATGCGCCGGGCGCCTTGATGCTTATCAGCGGGTATTGGGGATGACGCTGGCAAGCCTTCCGTTTTGGCTGATCCTCTCGCTGTACGGGCTGGCGTCGGCTGGTGCGCCCAGCCGGGGACAAGTCATTCAGTCAGGTTTGGTGGCTGTCTTTTCCGGAATATGCGCAACTGTGCTGTTCTTTGCCGCAACCGATCTTGTAAAAGGGGATATGCGAAAATTAGGGGCTGTCGAGGCCACACAATCGTTTGAAGTGCTGTTTGCTGCCGCTGGTGAAATTTTGCTTCTTTCAAGTCCGCTTCCTGGTGCCATCTCATGGAGCGGCATGGCTCTTGTGATTATCGGAATGGTGTTGAACAGCCATGCATCGAATCAAACGCAAAAGCCGCCGATTCAAAGTAAAGCTGCAAAAGCATGAAAAAGGCCTGCGATCTATACGAGACAGATCGCGGGCTTTTCTTGATGATTGTCCCTATTCCTGGTAAATGAAAGCGTCAAATCCGGCGTTTTTGGCTTGCTGAACGAGCGCTTCGGCATTTTCTTTTGAAGAAAAAGCGCCAATTTGCACTTTGTAAAGGCTGTCCCTGTAAATCACAAGGGCATCAAACCCTTTCGCTTCCGCTTGAGCGGCAAGCGAATCGGCGTTGGCTTTGGTCCTGAAAGCGCCGATCTGCACTTTATAGAGAGCTGCGGCCTTTTTGGAAAGGTTAAATGCCCTTGCGAGTCCGTTGGCGTGGCCTCTGGCAATGGATTGAATAAAAGCGGAAGACTTTAGTTTCTCGGCGTCGCTTGTATTGTCTACAAAGCCATTTTCCGTAAGAAGTGCGGGCATGGCTGTTTCTCTTAGTACATGAAAATTGGCCGTTTTCTTGCCGCGATCCCTGAAATCGACAACTTTTAAAATCTCTTCATGCATGATATCCCGATAGGTGGTGGTAGGTGCGCCGACGCCGGGATAAATGTAATCCTCGAAACCTGTCCCGCCCCCGGCATTCATGTGAATCGATAAAAAGTAGTCCGCTCCCCAGCTGTTCGCAGCGTTCGTGCGTTGCGTCAGACTGACGGTTTGGTCGCTTGTCCTGCTTAACAGGACTGAAACATTTTGATATTCATTCAGCAGCATGTTTCTTAAAGCCAAGGCGGTTTGCAATGTTAACTGTTTTTCTTGCAAACCATTGCCTGAAGCGCCTGGATCAGTCCCGCCATGGCCGGGATCGATAAAAATTTTTACCACAAGACATCACCTCAATAGACAGTCTATGAACAGATGGACGAGAAGGGTTGTACGATCGCTGATAGATTGCAGAATTTTTTAAATATTCAACTTATTATAGAGCGTCATATTCTCTTCAGGCAAGAGGTTGCATTTTGAATGTTTTTATCATATAATTCAATTACGCTGCATTGTACGTAATGATAATTAAGTTTTAACCTTTAAGCTGTAATAGGGAGTTTTATATCGGAACCGGAATGTCATGCCTTCCTCGAAAGGACGACAGGAACGTTTCTGCAGACACCCACTTTGAGGAGTGTGGTTTAAAACTTTCTTACTTGCATACGGCAATTGCAGCACTTCACTTAAGTCATTTGAATAAAATGGCTTTTTTTATTTGCTTAAAATCAGTTTACTGTAAATGTTTTATGTAAACTAACTTGCTGTAAATAAAGGGCGGTGTCCGCCCTTTTATTCATTTTAAAGTGAATGCTGTCAAATAAAACGAATGCCTGAATTCCAGCAGGCAGAAGGTGCAAAAATGACTGGCATCAAAAATGCTGAATGATGATAATTCCCTCATGGAGGCTCGCACAGCCTTGACTGGACAATCGTCATGCCGGTTTTAGCCGTGTATTAAAGCATGAATATACGAGCGATTTTACGGGAGCAGGCCGATGGAGAGGCACCCCCGGGTTGGACGTTCAGATCCAGCACTTAAAAGAAAGCCGGACAAGCGTCATGATGGCAGGGGTCCGAAATACAACAAAAGGCTTTTGCGGAGCAGGTGATGCACCAAGCAACAAGGTGATCGTCGGGTATGGAACAGACGAAGCCAGAGAGATCGCGGAAACGGCTTTTGAAGTCGAAATGCCTGCGGGCGGCATCATCCAATTTTACCGTGCAGGCGGCGGAGGCTGGGGAAATCCGCTGGAACGTGAACCGGAAAAGGTGCTGGACGACGTCTTCAATGAGTTTGTCAGCATTGAATCAGCATTGCAAGATTACGGTGTCGTGATTGACCCTGAGACACTTACTATTAACGAAATGGAAACAAAACGTGTGCGGGCTTCCCGCCTTTCATAAATAAAAAAGCTGATCTGAAAGGAATGAAGACACCTTTTCGGATCAGCTTTTTAAATACTCATATGGTAAAAAGAGGATAATTGCTTTCGAGAGAGAATGTAAACATAACCGGTTTGATCTTTTAAGCCGGCGGGTACATAACAGATTAGCAAATAAAGGAGGACAAATCATATGAAAAACAAAAAAGCGTTTTGGGGACCTTTTCTGTTCGGTGTCGGCATCATCGCCATGATCGACGGCATCGTTTTTCACCAATTGCTTCAATGGCACAGCGTGTACATGGACACAGACCGCTCTCACCAAATTATGAGCGACGGACTGTTCCATCTGTTTTCGCTCGTCATCCTTTTTATCGGCGGGATCCTGCTGTGGAACAGAGGTGACCTGAGCAGCAGCCGGCCGCAGCACATCTTTTGGGGAGCCTCTTTGCTGGGGGCGGGCTGGTTTAATTTCCTCGAGGGCATCATCAATCATCATCTTCTTCAGATTCACCACGTCAACCCGCTAAGCCCGAACCGCCTCTTATTCGACCTTGCCTATGACGCATCAGGCCTGTTGATCATTCTGGCCGGATGGCTGATCTACAGAAAAGGCAAACAGAAATAAAAAATTGGTTTGACCGCACAATTATTTCTCGGGAAAGCGCAGGTTTCAACAAGACCTGCCCTGTTTTTGTCAAAATGTGAAGAAATAAAAAACTCCATTTTTAAATGCGGCAAAGTGCAACTGTTCACTTCAAGCAAAAAGGGGGTTCAGATATTCAATGAAGCATGGAAGGTCTGACATTCGATTTTTTAATAGACTCCCAAGTTTTGAGTTGGCGCAAATTAAAGAAGTAATGGACATTAAAAAGAGCTAGACAAACCTTTAAAAAAGTTTAGAGCGCTTATGCTTAAGTATTCTAATGAAATTAATTCTGAAGTTTGGCAAGATGATTTCATGATTGAAGTAGAAGATAAATTCAGAGAGGAAATTGAACCTGTTGTACAAGAGATTGAAGAATTATGTGAATCAAACAATTATTTGAAGGAATTAAGTGGACGAGTATTTCAAAATTGGAGTGCTCCGGCAACAATAGGGTTGGCTTTTGCAACTGTGTCGGATTATCTAAATATTACTCAGGCATGTCTAGGAGGCGCAGCAAAAATTGCGTATGACGGTGTTGTATCGTATAAACGTTACAAGGAACAATTAAAATCAATTGAAAATCACCAATTGTATTTTTATTATAAGCAGGTAAATTAATAGGCTCTTTAAGATAAAATAATTGTTTTAAGGAAGGTGTATCATGAATAAATATGATCATTTTAAGTTAAAAATAGATGCCAAACCTTCATTATTCCATAAGTAGATTGTTAGGAAGGCAGTTGGGGAAACGTTGTGGGGAAAATCAGAAAAGAGGTTCTACAGAACCGCGAACCCACATGTAGTATATGTGAGTATCAACCCCATATTGATAAAACAAACAGGCTAATTAAAGGGACAAACTTTATGCAGTTAATTGAGACTTTAAAAAGCGAATACAGTAAACAGCAGGCTAGAATGTAGGGGAAGAATCCTTCATTAAAGATAATGAGTTTGAAAAGTTTCTAATAGAGCACCTAAGTACTCTATTAGAAGAGACGAAGCAAGACCAGATTCTAATCATAAAATTAATCCTTTTTAATGCATTAATGGAAATATGTTAATAAAAATGGTCATTATGGAACAAAAGGTGTTTACATACATTATATTATAGGTTAAGATAATCATGTGTTTTAGTAAAAGGGGGGAGTATGAGAGTATCTGTTTGAATTTTCAAATATTGTTTATGAGAAGGAAGCTTGAATGAAAAGATCGAAGATTGTGTTTCTATTTGTTTCTTGCCTATTTGTAATTTTTGCAGTTGGCTTATATTTGATGTGTATTGATGATATTTCTAAAGATAGCAGTACTACATCTAGTACAAATAAGAAAGAAGAACTGATGTGGGGATATGAAATTATCGGCCAAGAAGCGCGCAATAATCATACAGAGCCTGTCAAGATAGCTATTCTTGATAGTGGCATTAATAAGTCACATAAAGAGTTTAATAATATAACCTTTTATGAATACAATGCTATTGATCCTAATAAATCCGTTGAAGATGAGTATGGTCACGGTACAGCAATTGCTGGAATAATAGCTGCAGGTGGTGAAGAGATAAAAGGTATTTCACAGAATGCTACTTTATATGATGTCAAAGTACTAGATAAAAGTGGTAATGGCAAAGTTGAGGATGTTGTTAGGGGAATCAATTGGTGTATTGAACAGAAAGTAGATATAATTAATATAAGCTTTGGATTTGAAAAAGACTATGATGACTTGCGTGATGTCATTAACAATGCTCTACATAATAACATTATCATTACTGCTGCCTCTGGAAATACTTTAGGTCTTACCGTGGAGTACCCAGCAAAATATAGAGGAGTCCTATCTATTTCCTCTTTTGATGAAAAGTTGAAAATTGATCCGGTATCAGCAAAAGGCAAAATAGATTTTTCAGCTCCAGGAATAAATATAAAATCAACAGATAAAAACGGAAGTTATAAAAAGGTTGGAGGTACATCCTTTTCAACTGCGTTTGCAACTGGCGCTATAGGCTGTTTAATTTCAAAAAAGAAAATATCTAAAGAAAATTTTCATCAAACACTCGAAAAGTATGCTGTTGATTTAGGGAGTTCAGGGTATGACAAAGAGTTTGGTCATGGGATGATTATTTGTAACAAAGGAGAGAAGTAGTGTGAAAAAGACTTTGATAAGAATTCTTATATTTACGTTAGTTTTGTCTGGAGTTCTACCTGGGTTTGCAAATGCAGAATCAAATGACAACAAAATTGAGAGCGATTTCAAAACTGCAGGTATTAAAGAAAATACAAATAAAGTGTATGGAGTAAATGTTGAAAAAGAGTTTGGAGTTGCTCTTGAAAAAGATATTGAGATGGCTGTTGAAGAAAATCAAGATGAAGTGAATGTTACTACTAAGCTTGAAACTGAAAATGCTAATGTTCAAACTGATATGAACATTAATCAGGAAACTGGTGAAATCACTGTTACTGGTATTAGAGAATTAGAAAATGGTGAAAAAGAAATAAACCATTACAATGTATTGATTGAAGAGATTGAGGGGACTGATTTTAAAGCTACGTTTGTGGATCAAAAAACGGGCGAATACTATAAAATTAGCACCTTAGAAGCTCAAGCTTCCATCGTCCCTGCAATAATAATTGGAGTTGTTGCTAAATTCGGTATAAAGTGGGCTATTAAAAAATACGGAAAAAAACTTATTATAAAAACATTTAAAAAAACAGCAATTAAGCAAGCTATAAAAAAAGTTTCTAAGTTTTCTGTTAGCAATAAACACCTCAGTAATGCTGGTGGTAGATACAGAAAATTTAATACTACAAGTAAAAGCAAAGTGAATAAATGGATAAAGGAGGCTTTACAATCCAAGAATATTTCCTTTACTATAAATGATAATAAAAAATTATCATTTGTCATCACTGCAAATTTAAAAAAGAAAATCGGAACAAAAGGTGAGACAAAAATAAAAATAGTAATAGGATGGGATGGTAAGATATGGACGGCGTATCCAATCAAGTAGAATTTGTTTATAAGTTCACATCCGAAGAAGCAGATATCCCGAAAAAAATGAAAAAAGACCCTTCAGCAGCGATGAGAGTTGAGGGAGAGTTTAAAATAAAAATAAATGGAATTGTGTATTTCGAAGAAAATATTGCCCTATTAGAGTTTTATGCTTCTTTGAATGAGTGGATTAAAAAGATCAAGAAAAAAAACAAAGTTGCAGAGTATAGATATTACACCATGGAGTATGAGGAGGACGAGCCCATTATTTCATTGATACCATTTGACAATAAGGCTCGACTCACGACCATTTGGGAAACTCAACAATTATATAACGTATTCGACCTTAATTACATTATTGAACAAATGGAAATGCTGCATGAAAGACTTGGACGGGACATTGAACACCATTATAAAATTTCATTGAAAAACTTTATTGGAAAGATTCCATTAAGAAAATATTGATTAAAGAAAAGAATCCCTTGTTTTTAGGGATTCTTTTCTTCTTGGCAACAGCGGTATTTCAATCAAATTGAAGGCGCTCGTGATTTTGGCAACGCAATTAAAGGAAGTGCTGAAGGACTTAAAAATGCAGTTGTCGACACTGCTGTAGGCCTATGGGACATGGTCGTTCACGCAGACGAAACGATTGAGGGCATTAACTTTACGCTTCATCATCCTGATGTCACATTCAATATTATAAAACAAGGAATTGAAGACTCGTATCAGCGAGATGTCGTCAATGGTGATTCTTACACCCAAGCCAGATGGTTTAGCTATGCCGTTGGAATGGTCGGGACATCGATTGTTGGTTCTAAAGGCGTTGACAAAGCAGCAAAAGCTGCCAAAGCGGGGAAGGTAGGGCAAGTCGCTGCCAAAGCAACTAAAGCTTCTAAAAAAGTATCGAAACAAGCTTTGGAAAAAAGCGTAGCGTCTTTCAAGAAATCGATACAAAGGGTTGCTTCAAACATAAAAGGGATTCAAATACACAACCCTTTTGCGCCGCAAATTCAGCTTGCAGGCGGGGGTAAAGTCCCTTACCATGCGATTAATGGGGAGCATATAAAAGATAGTCTTATTCAATTTGCGAAGAAAGTCTCTGATATAAGCAGAAAACCGTTTACAGGTGGTAAAATCTCAGTACCATGGTTAAATAAAGAGAAGTACAATGCAGTTGAAGTTAAAGGTAAAGTAAAACCAAAAGGAAACTTAAAAGATGTTGACAGAAGAATTTATCAACTTAAAAACATTGACTTCAACATGAAGCATCCAAATAAAAATATAACTAATTTAGAATTAATGAAAAGCGCAAAAGCGCAAAAGCGCCCATAGGGGAAGATGGCAAACCAATTAATTTACATCATTTAATACAAAAAGAGCCAGGTACGATGTTGGAGATACTTCATACCACTCATAAAAAATACCATAAAGTACTACACCAATTAGTGGAGAAGGGGGATAGCTTTAGAAATAATCCTGAACTGCAACAACAATACGATAGTTTCAGAAGAAAATACTGGATGTGGAGAGCTGAACAATATGAAAAGAGCTTGAAAGGTGGATCTCAATGAATACTAAAGAATTAATTATAGACTTTATAAATAAACATGCTACTCCCCATGATTTTACAGGAGGAATTAATGAGGAAAAAATCAAAAAAATTGAAAATGACTTACAAACCACTCTTCCTGAAAGTTATAAATGGTTTTTAAGAAACTATGGCTCAGGCGGCTCTTTTGGCGTCGAAATATTGGGTCATGGACTTGTATCTCCTGAAGTCGTAGAGTTCACCAAAGACTATAGGGAGCTCTATGACTTACCAAATCACATTGTAGTAGTCGTTGATGTAGATGCATTTGCTTATTGCTTAGATACACAAAAAATGGATAACGGAGAATGTCCTGTAGTTACATGGGTTTATCAAAGCGGATATGATCATCAAAAGGCTCCTAACTTCCTTGAGTTTTTATGGGAATATTTAAATCAAGCTAAAGAAGATTGGTACGAGGAAGAATAATATATTAAATCTCAAGCACTTAATCTTTGATTGAGTGCTTTTTTGTTTAAATCTAGAAAAATCCGAGATGGACATCATCTTCATATAAGAAGTGGTCTGAAATCTATGCAATTTTCCTAATGATGAAGATAACATTAGGTTCTTAGAACAGTATTTAAATTCAAATAGTCCTTCATAATAAGCTCCCTAAGGGAACTTATTATGAAGGAGAAAGCTTAAACAATTGGTCGACTAATATTTAAAGTGTTTTTGTTAGGAGGTAAAACAGTATTGGATAAGAAAGATATTAAGTTCCTCGAGGAGCTGCTTTATAATACAGATAAAGACGATCTAGTAAGAGTGAAGAGAAATATTGAAAACCCTGTGATTCTTCACGTTTTTGCAGCGAATTATAATTGGAATAGTGGTTTTGAAGTTCCAAAAGCAATTCTTGAGAATGAAAATTGCGATTATGGTACGGGGTTATTAATGTTCCATTATGCAGATGGTTATCGTATGCTCGAAAGCCCAGACGATGTTTCAGCATCTGCTTTAGAAGAATGGAAGGATTTCTTAATCCAAACTTATCAAAAGCTTATATTTGCAGTTTAAATCTCAAAATATTTCATCCGATCCTGAAATAACAAGGGTTCAAAGATTTAAGCTGAAAAAAAACAACCCGCATATTCCCGATGCTTACTTGATAAGTCACCAGGGAATGTGATTGAAGTTCCGAAAATTTAATGCGTTTTTCACCTTGAACGGCAGTGCCTTTCAAGGTTTTTTGAACAAATTGGAGAAAGCCAGCAAGGAATAGGGCGGAATTGAAGGCGTTTTGGGAAGAATCTGTTAAATATGGCTATCGGAATGGTTACTACGTCTGTCGTCGGCACTAAAGGCGCAGCTATAGAAGAGGAGGTAGCTTTATGCAAAAAGAAGAATTTGTATCACTTTGGTTAGGTAGTATCAGTTCTCCAGACGAATTAGAAAAGATTCTTAAAACTTCTTATACTGAAGATGGTGATTTTATTCCTTCAATATTTGCTAATAGCTTTAATATAGAAAGGTACGATGATTCTGTTCGTGAAGCAGATTTTTATGAAGAGTCTAGTAACTCGCTAAGTCGATTATTAGAAGACTTCTCTTACGATGATACGATTATCCCAGAATTTATTTCAGTATGTGGAGAGCACCTGACAAAAAATTATAACGCGTTGGTACTCTTATATAATTTCAACTATAAAGGTGTCAAAAAGAAGGTATCTATTGGTGATAGTGAATTTGAATTTTTAGGTTCAGTTAAATATATGTAATGAATGCTCAAATTTCAATGATGATAAATGAATATGTAGAAAAAGGTGATTTTTTCGGATCAATACCCGAAGAAGATATTTCGAGGGCTGAAGAAAAACTAGGGTGCAAATTTCCACGGCAATATAAAGAGTTTGTTAAAGCGTATGGCTCAGGAGGTATATGTGGGGTTGAGTTTTGGGTGTTGAAGGAAATGGCTATGCTTCAGTAGTTGAGGCTACAGAAAGATTTAGAAATTTTGGTTTACCTGATAAATACTTAGTTATTGAAAATGTGGACGAATTTGTTTATTGTCTCAATACTGAAGAAAATCACTGTGTAATAATGTGGGATGCCATAAGCAAAAAGAAGGTTGAAAGATATTCTAATTTTGATGAGTATTTACAAGACAGTTTTCAAGAAGCAATAGATAACTGGGATTAGAAATCGTATCATGGCCAGTTAGAAGAACACATCATATAATTGAAAATAGCTTTCGCGGAGAACATGAGTGGTGGAATATACCCCTTGCTAAATTTCCAAATGAACATCAATCTGGTATCCATGGTACAGGATCACCTGCGAATAAATTATTTAAAGGGGGTAAATAAAATGAAATACGATTTTATTAGAGATGATCAAGAAAATCAATTTTATCCAGTAAGTGAGGAAGAAATACAAGAGGTAGAAGAAACATTGGGATTAAAGATGCCTTTTGAATTACGGAAGTTTCTATTGGAAGTAGGATATGGTTTTCTGAAAAAATCAGAATATAATATCAATCGGATGATGGGGCCATCTTCAATACGAGATGCTAGATTGAAAACTAATGATTTTGAATTTTATCCTGACATCGAAATTTATGAGGATCTGGAAGAAGATAAATTAATATTTTTTGAAGCGAATGAAAGTGCGTTATTATTAATTGAATTAAGTGAAGAGCAAAACAATCCGATTTATTATGATGATATAAAGATAGCAGATTCATTAGAAGAATTTCTAATTAAAGTGATGGATAACGACAAATATTATATTGATTTAGCCTAACGAAAAATGAGAGTGATACCGGGGATGAAATTCCCCCTGGCAGAGGATATGAAAAAATGGATTATTCTAAAGTGGAAATATTCATAAAAGAAAATGACAACAAAGATCATGCGATTTTTACTGGAGGAGTTTCTGAAGAAAAAGTTAAAATTATTGAAAACGAACTTAATGTCGATCTTCCAGAGAGTTATAAATGGTTTTTAAAAAACTATGGCTCTGGTGGAATTTTCGGTTTAGAAATAATCGGATATGACCTTGAGGGGGCCTATGTTGTAGAGCAAACTGAGGATTATAGGAAATATTATGATTTACCTGATGGGATTGTTGTAATAGAGTATGTTGACGAGTTCTCCTATTGCCTCGATACAAATAAAATGGAAGACGGAGAGTGTCCTGTAATTGTATGGGTTAATGATGCAGGTTACGGAGATGTAGTTGCAAATAATTTTCTAGAGTTTTTCATGGAAGATCTTAAGGAGTCTAAAGAAAACTGGGAAGAAGACGAAGATTGGGACGATGAAGAGTGATCAAAACAGCCTCATCCTTATTAGAGGATGAGATTTTTTGCTTAGTTCGTACTGGTGGGTTAAGCATCAGATTTGAGAGGAGCCTATTAATGAGCTTTGAAAAGATTGAACAAAAAATGAAAGAATTTTTAATTAATATAGATAAGGATCGCAATAATAATTCTAATATTAAAAATTGAAGATCTTGAAAAGAAACTTGGTAAACAACTTCATTCAGATTATAAAAAGTTTTTAGCTAAATACGGAGGATGTTTATTAGAAAGCAGAAAAACAAACGATGACGCGGAGTTTGATGTTTGTTATAGACCAATTGAAAAAGATCCATGGATGGGGATAAATGATGAGACACAATTATTAGAGTCCTTTTACGGCTTTCGAAACGATATTGACAATATAATGGATATCGTTGATACATATTCTGATCGATTTCCTGAAACAATCATTGCAATTGCTGGTTCTCCCGGAGGGAATGAAATTTGTTTAGATTTAGACAATGGCAAAGTAATGTTTTGGGATCATGAGCTTAGAAACCCAGAAAAAGATTTTTATCTTATAGCAAATTCTATTGAGGACTTTATTTTAAGTCTGGAGGACGAACTAATTGAACCTTATGGAGACGATGGAATTGTTTCTATTTGGTTAGATGATGAATTATTAAAAGATTAATTTAACATCTGTAAACAAGCTCTCTGTAAAGGAGAGCTTTTTAAGAGGGTAATGAAATCTTTCTCTTTTTACCTTAATGTTTCTTAAATTATTCCTCTCCTACATTGACCAAGAAACCAAATATAGGATATGCTTTGGTGAGAGCCTGTAAAAATGAGGGATTTTTGTAAGGGGGATTTTTTGAGGAATGAATAGTGGCTCCACTGTGTGGCAAAGAAATTTTTCCTTTCTGTTTGTTTCTAAAATGGTGAAAATAACCGCAGACAGCTTTGCTTTTACTTCTATTTTGTGGTTTCTCATTTTAGATGGAAAAGGGGCTGTCGGAACAGGTATGTTAATAGCTGTCACCCTTCTTCCACAAGCTTTAATAGCACCGTTGATTTCACCTTTTATGAAGCCAAAAACTCTTAAGTTCTGGATGTTCTCTGCAGATATAACAAGGGCTTCATTGATGCTGATCATTCCAATTTTTTATTTTAGTGGATTTTCACCATTATGGTTCATTATTTCACTAATGCTGATACATTCGGCAACTGGGGCTTCTTATGATCCTGCATCCATTTCCATGATTCCGCAAATTGTTAAGAATGAACTTATTCAAAAAGCTAATGCCACCATAGAATCTTCAGCCCAAGTTGTAAAATTGGTCTCGTTAATGGTTTGCGGTATATTGATTGCCGTAATAGGCGCTGCTTATACAATGCTTATTATATTTCCATTTTACATCGCTTCAGCCTGTTTAGTTCTGTGTATTAAATATAGCTTGAAAGAAGAAGGGGCTCAGGAACAGAAACCAAAAGGCGCATATTTCAAAAAGCTAAAAAGAGGTTTTGTAATTGTCCGAAATCATCATATTTTGCTTCCGCTAGCCGTATACTGCATTTTGTTGAATATCGGTTCAGCTCCTTGGGAGGCGCTTTCAGCGATCTATCTTTCAGAAGATTTAGGCGGCGGTTCGGTCATTCATTCTTTCATAAGAGTAGCAACAGCTACCGGAGCCTTTTTAATGGGGTTTATCTTAACTAAAGTAAGAGTGAACCGATACGGACTATTGTTTGTCTCCGCAGGAATAATAGAAGGAATTGCACTTTTCATAACAGGAATGAATTCAGTTTTATTACTACTTCTTCTCGCAGCATTTATTTTGGGGGCTACCATTAGTGCCATAAACGTACCTGAACACACCATTATTCAAACCTCAGTTGCAGATGAAGATCAGCCACAAGTATTTGCTGTTATTAGAATGATCTCTCATGTGATGGTACCATTAGGGGCTTTAATTAGCGGCTATGCAGCTGCTACCTTTGGTGCAGGAAAAGTTATCGCTTTCGGCGGACTGATTGAAATTCTAGCTGGAATTGCGATATTAACTCTTACGAAACTAAGTAAAACCAATCGTTCAGACATGATAAGGGGTAAAGAAGAAAGCTTAAAAATGTAAGAAAATTCAAACGTTTAAATGCCGAATATTCAAAATGATTAAATAAGCTTCCAAGAGACAAGTATCAGAAAAAATAGAGAAGAAAGGGGTTTTTATTTTGGCATATAAAAGCGTAATACCTTATGATCTAGTGGCAACGAAAATGAATTATTGGTATGTAGCTCTTAAAAATGACTGGGTTGATGAAGCTGAAAAAATGAAAACCGAGGTTAAACAAGAGATCGCTATAATGGAAGAAAACCAGGATGTCCTTATATATTTTTCATTGCTTGAATTCCGTCATAAGCTGATGTTGGATTACATTTGTCCGGAAGCAGCAAAAGATATACAGGTTCATTATGAAGAGTTAAGGGAAAAGACTAAAGGCGGGAAAAATTTGAATGGTATGCTCGAATATTATTACTATTTCTTCACAGCAATGTATCATTTTAGACAGAAAGAACTTCTTCATGCTTTGGCTTACTACCAAAATGCCGAAAATCAGTTGAATTCATTTGAAAGCGATGATGTTGAAAAGGCGGAATTTTATTTCAAATTGTCAGAAATTTATTACTATATGAAACAAACATATTTTTCAATGTATTATGCTAATCATGTATATAAGATTTATTTAAAACAGCCAACATATGGCCAGCGTAGAGTACAATGCCAATTTTTAATGACTGGTAACTGGCTAGATAAAATGAATCCTGAAAAAGCCCTGGAGCATACCAGCAAAGCACTGTCAGATGCAAAGGAATTGCAAGTTGATTATTTAATCGGTTCTTCACACTTGAATATTGGAATATGTTATAATCAACTTGAAGAACTTTACAAAGCAGAAAATCATTTTCAAATGGCTGCTGAACTTTATAAAAATGAAAAACACAGCTTTTTGCCCAAAGCCCTCTTTAATATTTCGCACGTTAAAGCGAAACAAGAGAAGTGGATTGAAGCAGAAGATCGGTACTTCGAGGGTAGGGAGTGGGCTCAAAAATTTGAGGACCAAGAATTCCTTACAAAGCTGAAAATGATTTACGGGTTGTACTTATCATTTGACCTTGACGCAGTTCGAGAATCCTTTCAGTTCTTCAGTGAAAAAGGTATGTATGCAGACATAGAAGAGTATGGAGTTATCACGGCCGAACTTCTACAAGGAAAAGAAATGCTACATGATTCACTTGAGTTTTACCGCAGGGTAGTCGAGGCAAGAAGACAAATACAAAGGAGTGGGACAGTACATGAAAGCTAAGTTGCTAATTTGCTCTATGCTGCTATTGGGTGCAGTTGGTTTAGTGGGCACTTCCTATGATCAATCAACAAATACAGCATATCATGTTGCTGACAGGGTAGCAATTTAACTCTGAGACTGCTAAATTAATATATAGAACCTTTAGAAGAGACCAGTTCATGAAACTCACCGTGAGTTTATGGGCTGGTCTTTTTCATTTCTGAAATATCGATTAGTTTTCCGGATTTCATCAAGATATTCAAGCCAGTAAAGAAGCGGCTCTCAAATATATTCCCAGCACCAGATTTGCCTCTAGAAAAAATGGAAGGATTGATGCTTAGGAATGGAATTAAAGTAAATCCTGAGTGAAAATTAATTAAAGTTATGTCTAAACAATTGTAAAAATGTGTATTATTTTTGAATTATTTTTCAATTCTACACCGTTTGACAATTTTTTCATCCTTTTGGTGTTAAGCTCAAGGTGTCTATTAAGTGGACAAGCATTTAATAGGTAAACAAAACGAAAAGGGGATGTGTTTATGTTTAAAAACAAACTCAAAAAAGTAGCGGGGGCGGTTGCAGTGGCTGGGGCTCTGTTGGTATCTGGATTACCTGCAAGCGCTGCACCGGATTTAACTCCGATTCGAGACAAGTATCCAGACGCCTATCAATTCCAATGGAATGGCAACAATACTGTAACTGTTTTCTTTAGAGACAGCCAAGGTAAATCTTATCACAGAACGTATACGTGTGTTACGGTTATCGATGGAACTTGCTACGTGTATAAGTAATCAGTAAGACAAAATTCTGTCTCAATCGTTTGTATTCTTCCTGAGACAGAATTTTTTTCATTAACCAAATCAGTTACTTTCACCTTCCCTGTGTCCAAATCCTCTTTCTTTCATTTATGCCCCTCTCGATGATCAATGAAGACAAAGCTGGAACAGTTTTCGGCGGCACCATC
This sequence comes from Bacillus sp. LB7, assembly GCF_030449715.1. Lineage (NCBI taxonomy): Bacteria > Bacillati > Bacillota > Bacilli > Caryophanales > Bacillaceae > Bacillus > Bacillus sp. LB7. Next base: position 20,924 of record NZ_JASGCA010000006.1, on the reverse strand, counting down.
AGAATATGCTTCCACCAATATGGGTTTTTCACAGTTTACAGGGAAGAGCTGGCAGCGGCCGCAGCATACCTTCAGACTGACTTGGCCTAAGGGTCTTATCAAGCAGTTAATCTGAATAATGGCGGAGACGCTCTCATACATCATTATTGAAAAATAAGTCTGTTTCATGTGGTAATGGATTGAGTCCAGATATTTCTGAAGTGAGAGTGTCAATGAAATGGAACATTCCTATAAAAATTCCGGCATTCCTGGTAAGTTTTCACGGCCTATGTATTCTTCTAGCTCACCATCGTTTTTCTCAAGTTATCATTCATGTATGTCTAAACACGAGTAGATTAATATAGTAAGACATCATGAGTTTCTTCCACGAATTTACTTCTTATCATATTTCTTCTGCTCTACCGCCCCAATTCTTTTTACATGCCAATGATTGTCGCTAAGCGGCTGATTTACATCATCAATAGGCAAAGCTATAAGTTTGGCAGAACCTTTCTTGCACCTAAAAACAGCCATGAACAAAGAACAAACGGCATTGTTAGGGCAGGGAGTCCATATGGCAAAAGATACGTGTTGAGGCCTGCTGTTATAGGCACTGTCAGGCAAGCTGAAATGATCCCTGATAAAAATGCAAACCGGTTATGTTCACTTTTAAAAACGGCAGATACGGCCAGAATCGTTAAAATTGCGTTATACCCGTAAAGACCCAATGTGATGAGAGAACGCTCCCCTCCTAAAAGGAATGTAATGATGATGGCAACTGCATTTCCGATAACTGCATAAAGCCCCAGTTTTCTTCCTGCCCAAAATACGGCGAGAAAAATTAAAATCCCGGATACTGTGTTATTCAGAAAAAATACTTGTCCAATTCCATGAAAGACCCCGTCTATTAAATTGACTTCCCCTGCTGTCTTTAGTTTCCAGTGTGTTAAATCTTGAGGCACCAGGGCAGAACTTAATTTAATCCCATTTAATTTGTATGAAGCTAATAGTATAAACCACGTCAGGATAACAAAGGGGAATGTAAGGATTGGAACTTCGGTTCTTTTCGTAAAATGCATCATAGCGGCTGTAAAAATGGCTGCTACGGCTGACCCAATTAAAGCGACAAGCCACATGTAAGGGCCAGTTAAGAATGATGCCAATGCTATTCCTGTTAACACAGAATTATATCCTAATAGACCCTGATTGATAATCTTTTCATCTGCTGCTCCCAATTTCCCTGCTAAAGTACCGATAATAGCGGATAATAAAGCGATTATACCTAAATAATAGGAAAAAATAGTAATAGCTATAAGGATTAGAAAGCCGGTCATCACATTCTCAATCAGGATGACTTGAGAGATGCCTTTGAGAGAAGCTGTTATTAAACGGAAAAACACCCCCTCGCTTAATAAATGGTGTTTGTTTTTTCGCATAATTAATATTCTCCTTTCTTTTCAAGGTTATATATCTTCAGTGTATCATATATAAATTTTTGAATATATAAATTGACATATATGTAAAAAATGATATACATTTAAAACAGAAGCAGTGGAATCAAATATATTTTCAGTTTTTTAGTTTTGGCGCTGTCAGCTCAGAATGTTAATGTTCGTAATGAACTGGCTCCCCCTTATAAGAATGCTCACCGTTTGGTCGTAATAAAAATACAGGGAGGTTTTGTGATGCAACTATTACCGCGTGAAGTAGACAAGCTTATGATTGTTGTCGCTGCAGATCTTGCGAAGCGACGTAAAGAACGGGGATTGAAATTGAACCACCCGGAAGCAGTAGCCCTGATAACGTATGAAGTGTTGGAGGGAGCAAGGGATGGAAAAACAGTTGCGGAGTTGATGGAATATGGAACAACCATATTGTCGCGGGAAGATGTAATGGAAGGCATTCCGGAAATGATTGATGATATCCAGGTAGAAGCTACATTTCAAGACGGCACAAAGCTTGTCACTGTACATAGTCCAATTAAATAAAATTGGTAGGAGGCTATTTATATGGAACCTGGACAACTATTTTTAAAAGAAACAGATGTCATTTGTAATGTCGGAAGAACGGCGTCCAAATTGACTGTAACGAATAAAGGTGACCGCCCAGTTCAAGTAGGTTCACATTTTCATTTTTATGAAGCGAATGAAGCGCTTCAATTCAAACGAGAAGAAGCATTTGGAAAGCGACTAAACATTCCGGCAGGAGCGGCTGTGCGTTTTGAGCCCGGTGATGAAAAAGAAGTGGAATTAGTGCCTTACGCCGGCGAACGCCGGGTATACGGATTTAATAATAAAGTGGACGGATCATTAGAAAAAGAGGGGAACCAATCATGAGTTTCAAGATGCCAAGAAAGCAATACGCTGAAATGTACGGCCCGACTACAGGGGATTCTATTCGTCTGGCAGATACAGATTTGCTCATCCAAATCGAGAAAGACTACACGACATATGGAGATGAAGTGGTATTCGGCGGCGGTAAAGTTATTCGTGATGGAATGGGACAACACCCTTTAGTTACACGTGGAGAAGGAATAGCAGATGTTGTCATTACGAATGCTGTTGTCTTAGATTACACTGGTATTTATAAAGCGGACATTGGAATTCGTGATGGCAAAATCGCTGGAATCGGGAAAGCAGGTAATCCGCTAATCATGGACAATGTGGATATTGTGATTGGCGCCGGTACAGAAGTTATTGCTGCTGAAGGTATGATCGTCACTCCAGGTGGAATTGACACTCACGTCCATTTTATTAATCCGGAGCAAATCAGAACAGCATTAGCTTCAGGTCTTACCACCTTAATTGGAGGAGGAACAGGCCCTGCTGCAGGATCAAAGGCTACTACAGTTACACCGGGCGAGTGGCATATGCACCGAATGCTTGAAGCGGCAGAGGGCATGCCGATTAATGTTGGGTTTACAGGAAAAGGACAAGCCGCTTCAGAAGATCCGCTGGCAGAGCAAGTACGCGCGGGCGCCATTGGACTGAAAGTTCATGAGGACTGGGGCGCTACAGCTTCAGCTATCGACCATGCGCTAAGTGTGGCTGACAAATATGATGTTCAGGTTGCCCTTCATGCGGATACATTAAACGAAGGCGGATTTATGGAAAATACAATGGCCGCTATTAAAAATCGCGTCATTCATATGTACCATACAGAGGGTGCAGGGGGAGGACATGCTCCTGACTTAATTAAATCGGCCAGCTTCAACAATGTTCTGCCGTCATCTACGAACCCAACATTACCTTATACAGTCAATACGGTAGACGAGCACTTAGATATGTTAATGGTCTGTCACCACTTGAATCCATCCATTCCGGAAGATTTGGCGTTTGCTGACTCACGTATCAGACGCGAAACGATTGCAGCTGAGGATATTCTCCAGGATATGGGTGTATTCAGTATGACTAGTTCGGATGCCCAAGCGATGGGACGGATTGGAGAAGTCATTTTACGTACATGGCAAGTAGCCGATAAGATGAAAAAACAAAGAGGAACAATGGCGGGCGACAGCGAGCTTTCGGACAACAACCGCGTCAAACGTTATATTGCCAAATATACAATTAATCCTGCCATTACTCATGGTATTTCCGAATATGTCGGTTCTATCGAGACAGGGAAAATGGCCGATCTCGTTGTCTGGAATCCAGCATTTTTCGGTGTGAAGCCTGAAATGGTCATTAAAAGCGGCTTTGTTGCAGAGAGCTTAATGGGAGATGCTAACGCCTCTATTCCGACACCGCAGCCTGTGATTTACCGTCCGATGTATGGGCAGTTTGGCAAGGCGCTGTCCAGCACTTCCATTACGTTTATTTCCCAGGCAGCTTTCGATGACAAAGTGCATGAGAAGCTTGGGTTGCAAAAAATCATTCTTCCGGTTCGCGGTATTCGCAAACTAACGAAAAAAGATATGAAGCTGAATGGCGAAACTCCTGAAATAACGGTCGATCCACAAACATATGAAGTGAAAGTAAATGGCCAATTAATTACATGTGACCCTGTTGATAAGGTGCCAATGGGTCAACGATATTTCCTATTCTGAGGTGAGAGTCATGATAATTGAACAAATCGTAACAAATATTGAAAACATGGAAAAAGAGGAGATTGAAAAACGTCATATTGAAAAAGTTTACCTCGAAAGTGCTCATTTGGTAAAACGAATCCAACGGGTGAAAACAGATCATGGCAACGAAATTGGAATACGCTTAAAAGAACCGCGTGACCTTGTCGCTGGTGATGTTTTGTATATGAATGATCAAAATATGATCGTTATCGATGTATTATCCGATGATTTATTAGTCATCAAACCGCGCACTTTGAATGAAATGGGAAAGATCGCTCATCAATTAGGAAATCGCCACCTGCCGGCGCAGTTTGAAGAGGACGAAATGCTTGTTCAATATGATTATCTTGTAAAAGAGTTGCTTCAAGACATGCAAATTCCATATAAACGTGAAGACCGAAAAGTAAAACAGGCTTTCCGCCATATCGGCCATAGCCATGATTAATATTCTATCTTTACTCCAACTATGCGATTCAAATTTCCCTATCGGGGCTTTTAGTCATTCGTATGGTCTTGAGACCTATATTCAAGAAGATAAAGTCTATGATCAAGCAACGTTCGTACAATGGCTTCATACGTATGTAAACGAGCAGCTCATTTATTCTGATGGGTTGGCATCCCGCCTAGTATATGAAGCGTTAGAGAATGAAGATTTACAAACAGTATGGAAATTAGATCGCATGTTGACTGTTCAAAGTTTGCCGCGTGAAACAAGAGAAGGAACCCAAAGGATGGGCGAGCGGATGTTAAATCTTATTGAATCCCTATATGAGATACCCATTCTTTCAACATATCGGGAGCGTATAGATCAAAAGCAATCGTTTGGACATCCCTCCATTGTATTTACGATTGTAGGTCATCATCTTGGTGTCCCTTCATCAACGACTACTTTGTACTATTTGTATTCTGCAGTCTCAAATCTTGTCCAAAATGCGGTCCGCGCTGTCCCTCTAGGGCAAGTGGCAGGTCAAAAGACAATTCAAGAATTTCAGACTGTTTTAATCGAAGCAACAGAAAAAATTCAAAGTTTACATGAAGAAGAATTTGGGATTGTTTCCCCCGGTTTGGAATTATCTCAGATGATGCACGAGCGTGTAAATATTCGTATTTTCATGTCTTAATAAAAAAAGGAAGTGTTAGGTATGAATCCAGTTAGGATCGGTGTAGGAGGACCTGTAGGAGCAGGGAAAACGATGTTAGTCGAAAAAATAACCCGGCATTTACAAGATGAAATGAGTATGGCAGTTGTGACAAACGACATTTATACAAAAGAAGATGCCAAGTTTTTAATGACCAACGGAGTGCTTCCCGCAGATCGGATTATAGGTGTGGAAACAGGCGGATGCCCTCATACGGCAATACGCGAAGACGCATCAATGAACTTTGCAGCCATTGATGAGCTAGTGAAGAAGAATCCAGACGTTGAACTTATTTTCGTTGAAAGCGGCGGGGATAATCTGGCAGCTACATTCAGCCCTGAACTTGTTGACTTTTCAATCTATATTATTGATGTGGCCCAAGGGGAGAAAATACCGCGAAAAGGCGGTCAAGGAATGATTAAATCTGATTTATTTATCATCAATAAAACAGATTTAGCGCCTTTCGTTGGAGCAAACCTGGATGTTATGGCATCTGATACGAAGGTTTTCCGCGGAGACAAGCCGTTCGCTTTTACAAATTTAAAAACGAATGAAGGTCTTGATCAAGTCATTGACTGGATTAAGGAAAATGCACTATTAAAAGGACTGGAGTAAGATGGAGGACTGGACAGGCGTTTTGCGTTTGAGCGCTGAAGAAAAAAATGGAAAGACCATAGCGAAAAATGTGTATTTTCAAGGGGCGTATAAAGTCATGCGTCCTATTTATCATGATGAATCAGGACAAGCCTGTTATTACATTTTAAACCCCGGCGGCGGTTATTTAGACGGTGATCGCTATCAAATGAAGATTTCACTGGAGAAACAAGCAAGGTTAACATTAACAACCCAATCGGCAACTAAAATATATAAGACACCGCATACACATGCATATCAGGAAACTGAATTTAACCTTAGGGAAGGCAGTTATCTTGAATACATTCCCGATCCGCTTATCGGCTATCAAAATGCACGGTATAAACAAAAAAATGTAGTATATATTGAAAAAGGATGTACGTTCCTTTATTCAGATATTGTGACTCCTGGATGGTCTCCCAGTGGAGAAAAGTTTACCTATGATACGCTTCAATTCATTAATGAAATCTTTATGGAAAATGAGCTGGCAGTCTATGACCATATCAAACTATGCCCAGCTAAACAAAATATCGATGGTCTCGGTTTAATGGAAGGCTATTCTCATTTAGGTTCCATGATTGTGATCAATGAAAAAGTAGATCATGACCTTCTTGATCGTTTATATCAGGCCGTTGATACTCAGACAAAAGAATATAAAATAGGCATATCTTTATTGCCTGTCCCTGGATTTTCCGTACGGGTATTAGCAAATCAAACACAGATCATCGAAAGTCTGTTTTCGGAATTTCATCATATCCTCAACCAAGTATGGTTTAACAAAACCCCGAGTTTTTTAAGAAAATATTAACGGTGAAAAAAACCAGCAACTGTTCAATTGTTGGTTTTTTTCAGATTCAAGATAAAAGGAGATGTATTTTGTGGAAGGCACATTATTCTCGGTTTTAATGCTGGCATTAATTTTAGGAATCAAGCATGCGATTGAACCTGACCATGTGATTGCGGTATCGACAATTGCAAGTCAAAGTAAAAAGTTATGGCAAGCTTCTTTAGCGGGCATATTTTGGGGCATAGGCCATACGGTAACATTATTTATAGTTGGAATCATTGTCATTGTAATGAAGGGGCAAATATCAGAAAAGTGGTCGATGTCCTTAGAATTTTTAGTAGGAATTATGCTTGTTTATTTAGGGGTTAAAACGATACTTTCTTTCAAGAATAGCCATGTACATACGCATCAACATCTCCACACCCATCAAAACAGCGGTGACCATAAACACCGCCATAAAAAGGTAACATACTTAAGATCAACATTCATCGGTTTAGTTCATGGTCTAGCAGGAAGCGGGGCCATGGTCTTATTAACGATAAGTACCGTAAAGAGTGTGGGGGAAGCGGCAATATATATTCTTATATTCGGTGCAGGAACAGTTATTGGTATGCTTTTCTTTACAACAATCATTGGAATTCCCTTTGTGCTGAGTAAGAAGCGAGGGGCGATCAGTGGAACACTAGGGATAACGACGGGTGTAATAAGTGCTGTTTTTGGTGTATACTATATGTATAACTTGGGTATTAATGAGGGATTGTTTAATCTTTGGATTTAAAAATAGTATAAAGTAACCGCCGTTAAGATTGAGGTGAATGATATAAATACTTTAGGATATGCCATTCTAAGTGTTCTCGGCAGAAAACCTTGTTCAGGATATGAGTTAGTTCAGTACCTCGAGGTAGTGTGGCCGGCAAAACATAGTCAAATATATCCTTTGCTAAATAAAATGGAACAAGAAGAATTTCTTGAATACGAGCATGTAGAACAAATAGGGAAACCTGATAAAAAAATATATTCCATTACAGAAAAGGGAAAAGAAGCGTTAGAAGATTGGATCGCCGTATCTCCTGCAGATCCAATAAATAGGGACGAATTTCTTATTAAAGTATACTCGATTTGGTTGTTGGAAGAGGAAGATTCTCTAAAATTAATTCAGGATCGAATCAGAAATTTAGAAAAAACAATTGATACCCAATTGAAAAAAATGGCGGAGCTAGAAAAAAACAAGGACTCAGATAGCATGTCAAAAAACTTTGGCCGTTATATCTTGATTGATCGAAAATTCAGACTGGCCAAAGAAGAAAAAACATGGTGTCAAAAGGTTTTAAATCTAATAAAAGATAAGAAATTTAATTTTCCCTTTCTGTGTTATGTCAGTGTAGAAGGGATAAATGGAGCGTCACTGCTTATCTAGACAGAAAACGAATGTCACGTACATAAGATAAGGCGCCTCAATATAACACAGTGAGAACGCCGCATATTCACGCTCGCGTTCAAAAAACTAATGACGAGGAGACTGCCCCGCAAGATGAGACAAATAAAAAACACCTTCGAGTTTGAAATCGGATCGATCTAATCCGAAATAAGACTTGGAGGTGTTTTTAAATGGGAATCGGGTTATATGGTTTGGTGATGAAAACGAGACTGAAGGGGAACTGAAGATGATTGGGGAAAAGACATTTGCTGTTCAGAATGACGGAAGCTATATTGAGTATCCTAATGATCACCAGGACGCAATAAAGAAAATTTAAAATAAGAAAGAAGAGGGCAGAATGCAATCACGAGTGAAAAGCAGACAACACCAATATATAAATAATCCAATAATGAAATTCGTGGATAAATTAATAGAACTCATAAAAAAAGCGCTTTATGGAATTGCTGGCGTTCTTCTAGCGCTTGCGGTTGTAGCAGTTTTTTTCTTACCTGGAACTGGGGAATACAAGGCAGGGGATGAAATCGAGATTCTCAGGCATATTCATGGTGCTAAATCTATCGAAACTTTAGAGAAGAATTACGGCAGTATATCTGAATTAAGGAGTGATGGAGTAAATACAATTGATATACCAAGGTATAAAAGAATAAAAATCATAAAAACCATGGATAATCGTGATTTGGCATTAATAGAAGTTTTAAGCGGATCTTATGAGGGCACTCAATGGTGGGTAAAAAAATCATCCATTAAAAGAAAGCGTGCCGATCATAGATATTAGAATAAAATTACGAATTTATCCTGAGCAAAGAGAGATGTGAACAATGGTAAATGTCTTAACTAATATCTTGAAAAATGACAGATTGGATGAATATCCATTATTTAAAAAGTTTTGTTTCCTCAAAGACAAAGGGTTGCGAAGGGAATCTTTTAAAGTATTGTCCGCCTTTATTGATGAAGCAAAGACGTGGGATGATAATGTACAACAGAATTTTGCCAGTTGGCTATTTGCCTTGTTTGAAGAATCAGATAATATTCATCATATACTCGTTTATCCTTTGGAGGAGGAACTTTTGAAGCCTTACTTGAGAGATGGATGAAGAGTAATCCCGAAGATCCAAGACCGTATTAACGCTAATCGATACTAACTTGAACGCCCTTTGGTATTCATTTCATCATATATCCGAAGATTTGTATCTTGGCGATATTAAAGAAGATACAGCACTTCTTGCTGAGTCCCGGCAGTTAAATAACAAAGTAGAATGTGAACAAACAAGAAAAAACAATAACGAAGCACTTAACTATTATCAAGATCTATTGAATGACTGGGTGATGTTTAAAGAAGGGCAATCAAAGGGATTTGTTGAATGGTGTGAAAATAAGGGTAGAAACTATTATTGGGTCAAAGCTTATTATTATGAAAGATAACTATATTAAAGCGAAAGAGCATAGTGTATTCCTACAGCTGGTTCAGTACATCATCATGTCAACCCGTTAAGCATTTACCAAAAAGGCAAACAGAAATAAAAAATTGGTTTGTCCGCACAGCTTACCTGAATACAATAAGAAATAAAGTATTTCTCGGGAAAGCGCAGGTTTCAACAAGACCTGCCCCGTCCTTCTCAAAAAACATCGGAATGCGCTAGTCATGTGGGCGTCTGTCACGGCTTAAGCGCGCCATGAATAGGATATAAAGAGAGAATGGTGAGGTGAGTGTGTTGGAAAGGGCTGTTACTTATAAAAACAACGGACAAATCAATATCATACTGAACGGTCAAAAGCAGGTTTTGGCCAATTCAGAGGCTGAAGCCGAATATCAGGCCGCACTGCAAAAAAATGAAGCCAAACACAGCATTCTGAAGGAAATTGAAAGGGAAATGAACACGCTGGTCGGGATGGAGGAAATGAAGCGCAATATTAAGGAAATCTACGCCTGGATTTTCGTCAATAAAAAGCGCGAAGAACAAGGCCTTAAAGCCGGAAAACAGGCGCTTCACATGATGTTCAAAGGAAATCCGGGAACCGGAAAAACGACCGTCGCCAGGCTGATCGGCAGGCTTTTTTACGAAATGAATGTTCTCTCAAAAGGCCATCTGATCGAGGCGGAGCGCGCCGATCTCGTCGGTGAGTACATCGGTCATACGGCGCAAAAAACGAGGGATTTAATTAAAAAAGCGATGGGCGGGATCCTGTTCATCGATGAAGCCTATTCTCTTGCAAGAGGCGGAGAAAAAGACTTCGGCAAGGAGGCAATCGATACATTAGTCAAGCATATGGAAGATAAGCGCAACGAATTTATTTTAATCCTCGCCGGATATTCGCGGGAAATGGATCATTTTCTTTCATTAAACCCGGGCCTTCAGTCAAGGTTTCCGATCAGTATCGATTTTCCCGATTACTCAGTCAGCCAGCTGATGGACATTGCGAAACGGATGATGGCGGAAAGGGAGTATCAGTTCAGCCCTGAGGCCGAATGGAAGCTGAAAGACCATCTGATGGCCGTCAAAAGCACGGTCAGCCCCGCGAAGTTCAGCAATGGCCGCTTCGTCCGCAACCTGATCGAAAAATCCATCCGGTCGCAGGCGATGAGACTGCTGATGGGGGACTGCTATTTAAAGAATGACCTGATAACCATCAAAAGCCAGGATCTCGACTTGAAGGAAGACGCGCCGCACGTATAATGGCGCGTTCTTTTTTTATTTTCGAGGATTTCTGGCAACCGCTCCCTTCGTTTGTTATGATAGTACTGCTTATTGACTAACGTTAAGAAAGGAACATGATCACTTGAACGGACAGGACGTCATGAAAGAGAAAGCCATATTAGTCGGATGCCAGCTTCCGCACGTGTCTGATGAGCGTTTTTCATACTCGATGGAAGAGCTCGCCGCGCTGACGAAAACGGCCGATGGAACGGTTGTTTCCACGGTCACGCAGAAGCGGAACCGTGTGGATGCTGCTACATATATCGGAAAAGGAAAAGTAGATGAATTGGCGGTGCTCTGTGAAGAGCTGTCGCCCGATGTTTTAATTTTTAATGATGAATTGTCGCCGAGTCAGCTGAAAGCGCTTGTCACAACACTTGACGTGAAAATTATCGATAGGACGCAGTTGATCCTCGATATTTTCGCCAAACGTGCGCGGACAAGGGAAGGAAAGCTGCAAATTGAGCTGGCGCAGCTGCAATACGCCCTCCCGCGGTTAAGCGGCCAGGGAATCAACCTGTCAAGGCAAGGCGGCGGAATCGGAACAAGAGGCCCAGGGGAGACAAAGCTGGAAACCGACCGGCGCCATATTAGAAACCGGATTCATGAAATCAATGTGCAGCTGTCTACCGTCATTCGCCACAGAAGCAGATACAGAGAAAGAAGAAAGAAAAACGGCGTACTGCAAATCGCGCTCATCGGCTATACCAATGCAGGGAAATCGACATGGTTTAACAGGCTTACAGACGCCGACAGCTATGAAGAAAACCTGCTGTTTGCCACACTTGACCCGATGACCCGCAAAATGACGCTGCCGAGCGGATACAGCGTGCTGCTCTCAGATACGGTCGGATTTATTCAGGATCTGCCGACGACTTTGATCGCGGCTTTCAGATCAACGCTCGAAGAAGTAAAAGAGGCCGATCTGATTCTTCACATGATCGATTCTTCACACGAAGACTACGAGGGCCACGAAGCGACGGTCAAGCGCCTTCTTGAAGAACTTGAAGCCGACGATATTCCCGTTTTAACAGTCTATAATAAAAGAGACCGGAAGCGGCCGGATTTCATCCCTTCTTCAGGGAGAGGGCATATCATGACGAGCGCCAAAATAGACGGAGACCTGCCGCTGTTTAAGCAGGCGGTTGAAGACTATCTGAAAAAGGAGCTGCTCATTCCGTATGATGTAAGGATTCCCGCTTCAGAAGGAAGGCTGTTGTCGCGAATCAAGTCTGAGACAATGGCGAACAGCACTGTTTTTGACGAAGATCGCGAAGTATATGAAGTAGAAGGATATATTCTCCCTGACCAAAACATTTTGGGAGAGCTGAAGAAGTATATGTAGGAAAGGACACTGTAGAACATGTTTGAGACATTAAAACACGGAGATCTACTAAAGAAAACGGCGGTGGAGGCTGAAACCGATATCGCTCAGACCCATAAAACAATTGATGAAATCAGTGAACGAAATGAGTGGAGGGTGCTTGAAAGCTACAGAAAGCACAAAGTATCGGACACGCATTTCACACCATCGACTGGCTACGGCTACGATGACATCGGCCGCGATACGCTGGAAAAAGTCTATGCCGACGTCTTCGGCGGTGAAGCGGCCATTGTCAGACCGCAGATCATTTCGGGAACCCATGCGATATCAATTGCTTTATTCGGCGTTCTCCGCCCGGGGGATGAACTTCTTTACATCACCGGCAAACCGTACGATACCCTCGAAGAGATCGTCGGCGTCAGAGGTGAGGAAAACTCGGGGTCTTTGAAGGATTTCCAAATCGGATACAGCCATGTCGAGCTGACTAAAGAGGGAGCCGTTGATTTTGACCGCGTGGCAGAGTCCGTCACACCGCAGACAAAGGTTGTCGGAATCCAGCGCTCAAAAGGATACGCCGATCGTCCGTCTTTTACAATTGATGAGATTGAGAAGATGATTTGCTTTGTTAAAGAAATAAACGAAAACATCATCGTTTTCGTCGACAACTGCTACGGCGAATTTGTAGAAGAACGTGAGCCGTGCCATGTTGGAGCGGATCTGATGGCAGGCTCGCTGATTAAAAACCCGGGAGGCGGCCTCGCCAAAACAGGCGGCTATATCGCCGGCAAGGAAAAATGGGTGAAAGCCTGCTCCTACAGAATGACATCACCGGGAATCGGCAGTGAAGCCGGTGCGTCGTTGTACACCCTTCAGGAGATGTACCAGGGCTTTTTCCTTGCGCCGCATGTCGTCTCCCAGGCATTAAAAGGAGCCGTGTTCACAGCCCGCTTTCTTGAAAAGCTCGGCTTTAGGACGAATCCTTCGTGGGACAGCAAGCGGACCGATTTGATCCAGTCTGTCGAATTTTCCACCCCGGAGCAGATGATCGCGTTTTGTCAGGCGATTCAGTACGCTTCTCCTGTCAACGCCCATGTGACACCGTATCCGAGCTATATGCCGGGCTATGAAGACGATGTTATTATGGCGGCCGGCACTTTTGTACAGGGAGCAAGCATTGAACTATCAGCGGATGGCCCTATAAGACCGCCTTATGTGGCATATGTCCAAGGCGGATTAACCTATTCCCATGTGAAGAATGCGATATGCAGTGCTGTGGATGCGCTCATGAAGCAGGGATTAATGTAAAGAAAATAAAGAATATTTTCATGTAAAGAATCCTTACATCATGTTGACACATTATATAACATCACATATAATAAATTTATATAAGAAAAGGAGGAAATTGAGATGAGTGATAAAATTCGCCGCTCAATGCCCTTATTTCCGATAGGTATCGTCATGCAGCTGACCGAACTGTCCGCAAGACAAATTCGGTATTATGAGGAAAATGGACTGGTATTTCCTGCAAGAAGCGAAGGGAACAGACGTTTATTTTCATTCCATGATGTAGATAAGCTTCTCGAAATTAAAGATTTGATCGAACAAGGTGTAAACATGGCGGGGATCAAACAAATTTTCGCCAAAACAGAAAACGAACAAAAAGAAGACAAACAAGACAAGCCGAAAAAAGCAGAGAAACACAACTTGTCGGATGAAGAACTGAGAAAACTGCTGAAAAACGAGCTTATCCAAGCAGGCCGTTTCCAAAGAGGGACGACATTCCGCCAGGGAGACATGTCCAGGTTTTTTCATTAATTTGTTAGCAACTGTATTGCTATATACATTTACCTTTTAGAGGAGGAGTTTTACGAATGGCAAAGTATACAAGAGACGACATTGTTAAACTAGTAAATGAGGAGAATGTAAAATATATTCGCCTTCAGTTTACAGACATTCTTGGAACGATTAAAAACGTTGAAATTCCTGTGAGCCAGCTGGAAAAAGCACTTGATAACAAGGTTATGTTCGACGGCTCTTCAATCGAAGGATTCGTCCGCATTGAAGAATCCGATATGTACTTATACCCTGACTTAGATACATTTGTGATTTTCCCATGGACCGCCGAAAAAGGTAAAGTAGCCCGCTTCATTTGCGATATTTATAATCCGGACGGCACGCCGTTTCAAGGCGACCCGCGCAATAACTTGAAGCGCATTTTGAAAGAAATGGAAGACATGGGCTTCTCAGATTTCAATCTTGGACCGGAGCCGGAATTCTTCCTGTTCAAGCTTGACGAAAAAGGCGAGCCTACGCTTGAACTGAACGATAAAGGCGGATACTTCGACCTTGCGCCGACTGACCTTGGCGAAAACTGCCGCCGCGACATCGTACTTGAGCTCGAAGAAATGGGCTTTGAAATCGAAGCGTCTCACCACGAAGTTGCACCTGGACAGCACGAAATCGACTTCAAATACGCCGGAGCCATCCGCGCTTGCGATGATATCCAAACGTTCAAGCTCGTTGTTAAAACAATCGCGCGCAAACACGGCCTGCACGCAACATTCATGCCAAAACCGTTGTTCGGCGTAAACGGATCAGGCATGCACTGCAATCTATCACTCTTCCGAAACGGCGCCAACGCCTTCTTTGACAAAGACGCTGACCTTCAGCTGAGTGAAACGGCAAAGCAATTCATCGCCGGCATCGTCAAGCACGCAACAAGCTTTACAGCCGTGACAAACCCGACTGTCAACTCTTACAAGCGCCTAGTTCCAGGCTATGAAGCACCTTGCTATGTGGCATGGAGCGCGCAAAACAGAAGCCCGTTGATCCGTATCCCGGCTTCCCGCGGCATCAGCACGCGCGTAGAAGTCAGAAGCGTAGACCCTTCTGCGAACCCGTACCTTGCTTTGAGCGTACTTCTTGCAGCAGGACTTGACGGCATCAAAAACAAGCTCGAAGCACCGGCTCCGATCGACCGCAACATCTATGTGATGACAAAAGAAGAGCGCCTCGAAAACGGAATCGTCGACCTTCCTGCGACACTCGCAGACGCTCTCGAAGAATTCAAATCAAACGAAGTCATGGTCAAAGCCCTCGGCGACCACCTATTCGAACACTTCGTCGAAGCAAAAGAAATCGAATGGGATATGTTCCGCACACAAGTCCACCCTTGGGAGCGCGAGCAGTATATGTCTCAGTATTAATCTAGGAATCCCTTGGCACCGTTGGTGTCAGGGGGTTTTTGAATTTTGGTCAAAAGAATGTAAGTGGTCTTCTTTTTGGTCTTTGACCAAAATATGACCAAAAAAATTTGAAGTTATAAATCTAACTCCATAATCGCTGAGACATAATCCTCGTAATCTTTGATTCTGTTTTGATCGAGCTTTTTACTAATATGGGAATAAACATCAGCTGTTACCATCATACTTTTATGGCCTAAGCGTTCCTGGATATATTTCATGTCTGCGCCTGACTCCAAGAGCAAAACCGCGTGTGTATGTCGCAAAGCGTGAATGGGCATTCTCTCGATATCTGCCCGTTTTAAAATACGATTAAAAGCATTGAAGAGGGTAGACTTTGGTAAGAAGTCTCCGTTAACTCGACAAAAGACTAAATTCAAATCATGTTTATAACCGTTCTGCAGCATTTGTTTGTTCTCAAACTGCCACTTCTTATGTTTTTGTAAAGCTGAAGAAAGGGAAGGGCCGATTGAAATTCTTCGCTTTGAATCGTATGTTTTTGTATCCCCAAATAATTCTTCCTCAGCTTTTGCTGAGAAATCCAATGTCTTTTTAATGTCAATATAATTGTCTCGTAAGTTGATGTCTGTCCATTGAAGTGCAGCTGCTTCGCCTTTACGCATACCTGTTTCAATCAAAGTTCTGAAAAAAATATAATAAATATAGTTGTACTTATAGGCTTCTTGTAAAAACCGTGGTATGTCGTCTGAAATCATATATTCCAGACTTTCTTTCTTTTTCGTCTTTATGTTGGCTATTGTTGCTCCGTAACATGGGTTTTTTTCAAGCTTACCGATGATTACAGCTTTATTAAAAGCATTGAACATTGTTCCATGGATAATCTCTACTGTTCGTTTGCTATAGCCTTGATCAGTTAAATGATTAAGGAATTTTTGGTACATGATAGGCTTTACATCTGTAACTTTGACGTTTTTGAAGTAGGGAAGAATATGATTCCCGATGTTTCGTTCGTGGAGTTGGTATGTATTCTTTCTAACAGTGCCTTTTTTATATTCCTGCAGCCAGCTCATTAAGAATTGTTCTAGAGTTAAAGGAGCATTGTCGAACTCTAAACCACTTGCTATCAGGTTTTCTTGTTCTGCAGCTGCTTTTTGAGCTTCTTTTTTGGTTTTAAATCCACTCTTAGATTTAATTTTATATTTGAGTGTAAAAGGATCCTTAAAGGAGACGCGGTATTCCCACTTGTCTCCTCGTTTTCTGAAAGTAGCCATTTTTAATCCTCCAATAAAAACTTAACAGCCTTATAGTTTCTCAGAAAGGTAATTCATCTGAGAGTGTTAATTCATTGTTTGGTGATTGTGTTTGATTTTCTGCAAATGGATCTTGTAGTTGTTGCACTTTGTTTTCCTTTTCTTCTTCCCAGTTTTTTAAAATACCTTCCTCATAAAAAGTAGATGTAGAGCCACATTTTGAGCAAAATCGTGCATCACCCTCAAGTAATTCGCCACACCCACCTTCATGAGAATGCCAAAAAATACGGTAATTGTTGTATTCGTATTCTCTCTCTCCTGGAGTTAGCCCTGTACATTTGTTAACTAAGTAAGTACCACAAACTTGACAATAGTCTCCTGTTACTTTTTCATTTGAGCATTTGGGACACTTTTTTGCATGATGTAAATCTGTCAATTCGATACTTGAATATATCATCTCAAAATAATCTCCTTTACGTATTTCTTGGTTTCCACAGATAAGACAATAGTTTGGGTTTTCTTTAATAAAAGAACATGTACAATTTGAACACCGATATGTATTTTTCTTTTTCCATATGTAATCTTTAAAAATTTTTAGTGAAGGGTGTCTTTTTGAATAAGATATCCCCATCCTAACCCCTTCAAGTAAAAAATTATAAATATTGATAGAAGCTTCATAAGAAATATTACATATATCTGAAATAAAGTGCGGGCTGGCAGGCTTTAACTCTCTTAGTACTGGGGCTGGTGCCAGTAAGTTTCTAGCAAAACAATTAGCCTCTTTCTCAAATGTCTCATATTCGTCATCGGATAATGAGCTTCTTGCGAATATTGCTTTTCCGGTGATTTCATTGTGTTTTAACATAAAATGACCTAATTCATGAGCTATTGTCCATCTTTTTCGTCCATCATTTTCAACAGTATCGTTGTATAAGATCATGTATTGTTTTTGGGATTTTATATACCAGCAACAACCTTCATCAGAATCGGTTAATTCACAAACTTCATCAATTGTCAAACCCCATTTTTTTGCATACCATGTATATCTCCTGATCTTTAGGTTTGGGAATTTTTTGGCTAATTTTTTCACCTTTATTGGAAGTTCGTTTACACCACACATCTTGAGTAGTTCGTGAGCTTTTTTTTCTGCTTTTTTATAGTCAGCTTTATAGATCATCGTCATCATCGTCATCATCTTCCTCGAAAGCATCAACAAATGATAATTTAATCATTTCAACCATGCGATCCATCCTATCTCGTTCTGCTTGAGTTTTAAGTTTTTTCTTAGCTCTTTGTATTTGGCGGAGATCATCATCTAATAGAGATACCTTGCCGTTCGGATCGTCAGAACGTCCCAATAAATAATCAGTTGTAACACCAAAAATATTGGCTAATTCTAATAACACATTACCTGGTGGGACAACTCTTCCTGCTTCATAGTTAGCAATATTTGTTCTTTTCATATCTAATTTTTCAGCAAGAGCTTCTTGTGAAATGTTCACATTATTCCTACACTCTTTGATACGCGTTCCGATGCGTTTTTTCTCTTCTGAATTCATTTTTAATATCCTCCATGAAAAAAGTTCAATTAAAATGACGTTTGCCTACTTGACGTGTTTTTAAATGACGTGTTATGATGTGGGTGTCAATAAAAAGCACAAAAAACACTAAGAAAGGAGAGTTACACCTTGGTTGATACACGTCGAAGAGATCAATTCCGTAAATATCGGAGTGAATTTAAAGTATCTCAACGTCAATTATCTTTAGCACTTAATGTTAGTGAAAGCCATATTCGAAATATTGAAAGTGGTAGAGGCAACCCAGATGCAAAATTACTTTTCAAAATCGCAAATTATTTTAATGCTTCGCCAGAAGACTTGTTTCCTGACCTTGCTGATATGGATTAGAATATCCAATCTAGAAATTAACTTACAGTCATTATTATAAACCGTCATTTATAATAACGCAACATAAAATGACGTTTTTGAAAAAGTAATATCAGTTCACGAGGAGGTCAAAAAATGGAGTTAAAAGTTATTAATAAAAAGGGTCAATTATTACTTGATAGCCGAGACGTGGCAGAAATGACAGGAAAGAGGCATTTTCACTTAACAAGAGATATTGAAGGTTATATTCGAATTTTATCAACCAATCCAAATTTGGATTCGTTAAACTTCTTCATTCCATCTAATTATAAAGATGGAAAAGGGGAAAGCCGCCCATGTTACCTACTTACTCGAAAAGGCTGCGACATGGTTGCAAACAAAATGACTGGCGAAAAGGGTGTTCTGTTTACAGCTGCATATGTAACAAAGTTCGAAGAAATGGAAAACAAACTTAAACCTAATATTCCACAGTCTTTGCCTGAAGCTTTACGGCTTGCTGCTGATCTTGCAGAAAGGAATGAAAATCTTCTTTTGGAAAATGCTCAGAAGACTCAAGTGATAAGTGAATTACAACCTAAAGCTTCGTACTATGACTTAGTTCTACAAAATAAATCCCTACTGTCAATTAGCAAGATAGCCAAAGACTACGGGATGAGTGGAACTAAGATGAACAAAATTCTTCATGAGCTAGGTATCCAATATAAACAAGGTGGCTGCTGGTTACTTTATCAAAAATTTGCTGATAAAGGATATACACAAA
This sequence comes from Bacillus sp. LB7, assembly GCF_030449715.1. Taxonomy (NCBI): domain Bacteria; kingdom Bacillati; phylum Bacillota; class Bacilli; order Caryophanales; family Bacillaceae; genus Bacillus; species Bacillus sp. LB7. Next base: position 1,763 of record NZ_JASGCA010000006.1, on the reverse strand, counting down.
GCAAAACCCATGCAATCGATTCAGAAAAAAGCAAGCTTCATACTTATTGGACTCAAAAAGGACGATTGTTTATTTACGAAACATTAAAAAACAAAAAGGGCATTCTGCCAATAATTGAACGAGAAGAGTGTGCATCGTAAGGAGGTAAGGATAATTGTTCGAATTAACAATGAAAGCAGATACTGATTCATTTAGGAATAATCTCTACGATTTGCTTCAGGAAGTTGCTGCCTCAATTATTGAAGATCATAAACAAGAGAATGAACTTCCTTACATGATCAGTAAAGCTCAGTTAGCCAAACATATTTTTAATGTTAGTTCTCAAACGCTTGATGCTCATGTGATAAATAGACCGGACTTCCCGAAGTTCAAAATAGGCGAAAGAATATTGTTTCCTCGAGACATGGTTCTTGATTGGATTAGAAAGCATGTTGAGGTTGTTGAAAAGATCAAACTAACAAGTTAAAGGGGGTGAGAGAAATGAAGATCAAAACAAAAGAATGGCTTGCTTTAAGTGAGGCGGAACGTTTTATGAAGATTTATCAAGCATTTGTGAAGAAGCATATCTAAAAATCAAAAGGAGGTAGGAAAATGGAAAAACAAAATAACCCAACCTCTGCTGCAACAGAGGTTTAAGAGGTTCGAGGTGATCATATGGATAGCAGAAGATTTCATTTAATTGGAATTATAGTGAGTAGTGTTTGTGTCATTTTATCTGTTATTGCATTAATTCTGTCGCTTCAATAATTAAAGGAAGCCGATAAAACTGGACACACATAGGAGGAGAAAGAAAATGAAGCCTTATAGATTGGAAATGCAAAAAGTAAAAATCAAATCTGTTGAATATGAAGAAGCTTTGGAGAATACAGCAAAAGACCTCATTAGACAACTCAAATCATTTTGTCAGACATATGGAGACTTACTACATTGTTTAGATCAATTTAGATATAAGCCAAAAACTGAACAAGTGATTGCCGAATATGCTAAAAGACTTGTTAAACAAGAGATAAACAGTATCCCGTTAGAAAGGAGCTTGTGAAATGGACAAACAAAATAAATCAACCCCTGCGGCAACAGAGGTTGATAAGAAAACTAATAAATTGGATTTTACTACTTCTGTTTTAACTGCGATTCAATACGTTGAGAAGTATTTTGATAAGCCGTTTCCACTATTATCGGAAAATAATTCGAAACAATATGTTTCGTATGAAGAGCGGAAGCAGAAAGAGCGAGTCCACAGGCACCAGAAATAAGTTCTTTGAGGTAATCTTTATCGGATAAATTTTTCTTGTCTGCTTCATCAAAGACATGTTGTAAACCATCTTGTAATGCTGTTATTGCGATATCCATAGCATCCTTTTGAATCAATTCCATATCATTTTCTAGTTGTTCAATGGGTGCAAAGTCGCTTTTATCAAGTTTCATAGTTTCACCTCCTGTCTTATACAGGAACATTATACCGAAAAAGGAGGAGCAAGTATGAACCTAAACCGATTTCTAAAAACTGACCGCGAAAAGGCGGAAAGGCTGTTCATTTCAACGCGAGATCTTATTGCGGAATTGCCTGCCGCGATCGAGGAACATGATTTTGAAGGATGTGTAGAAATTGCGGCAACAATCATTTTAAATTGCAAGGATCTTAAACGGATGGAGCACCCGGAACAGGTTGTTCGGCTTCACGAAATCGCGTCCAAATTTGCAAGCAGAGGGATTAATGTTTCAACTGTGAGGAGAGTGTATCAATGAATATCGAACATCCAATG
>NZ_JASGCA010000059.1:0-470 GCF_030449715.1 Bacillus sp. LB7 | reverse complement strand
CCGGTATACATCTTTTCGAGCCGCGCCATGTATCTCTGCATCGTCTCAAGATCGTTTTCAGCCGTTTTGAGGGCGTTGGTTTGCTCGCGGTCAAACGCATGAAGCTTTTCAAGAGTCGTGCTGATTTCCTTTAACGCTTTCTGTTTCTGTTCATGAAAACCGCTGTCGTTCAAATCCGGCAAATCAACGATATGACTGACCTTCGCAATTGTAGCGTTGGTCTTCGAAACCAAATGTTTCGTTGTTCGATCAGCAGCATTTAAGCCATTCTCTAGTTCGTGTTCAAGAAAGGATTGTGAAATAAATCCGTTGTGGTTTGGTTCCAGAGAATTCAGCGCGCTTTTCATTTTCTTCAGCGTGGAACTGTATTCCTCTATAAAGGTATCATAGAACTGTAGAAAAGGGGTGTGGCATTCCTCATAAAACGCGCGGATCGCGTCGCCGCCTTTTCCTTTTAAAGCATCATCAAG
>NZ_JASGCA010000058.1:0-549 GCF_030449715.1 Bacillus sp. LB7 | reverse complement strand
GACTAAGGAGGAAAAATAATGTTTACAGTAGACCACAGCAAAGGTGAAGCTTTTGAACCGATTAAACCAGGAGAATACGAAGCGACAGTTATCAACTTTGAAGCCAAAACGGCTGCATCCGGAAATGAGCGCCTTGTCGTAGATTATGAAATTCGTTCTGACGTTGAGCAGCCATGCCAGGGCCAGAAAATTCTATACGACAATTTCACCGTTACGGAAAATGCAATGTGGAGATTTCACCAAGCATCAAAGGCCGCGGGTTTTCCAAACGGAATGCAATTTAAGGATCATATCGAATGGGCCAAGGCGTTTCTGAATAAACCGGTTCGCCTGCTTGTCGGGGAAAGAGAACATAACGGCAAGAAATATCCAGAAGTCAAAGCGTTTAAGCCGTCAGAAGCGCCAGCACCGGAAACCGAACCAATTAATATCAGTGACGATGATATACCGTTTTGATCATAAAAAACACATATGAGGGAGTGTATAGCTCCCTCGTTTTTAAAGGGGAGTTATCACATGTACGAATTTAAGAACATACCGCAAGAGCTA
>NZ_JASGCA010000057.1:0-641 GCF_030449715.1 Bacillus sp. LB7 | reverse complement strand
TTCACAAACATTTAGGTTAAGTCCTCGATCGATTAGTATCTGTCAGCTCCATGTGTCGCCACACTTCCACCTCAGACCTATCAACCTGATCATCTTTCAGGGATCTTACTTCCTTGCGGAATGGGAAATCTCATCTTGAGGGGGGCTTCATGCTTAGATGCTTTCAGCACTTATCCCGTCCGCACATAGCTACCCAGCGATGCCCTTGGCAGAACAACTGGTACACCAGCGGTGCGTCCATCCCGGTCCTCTCGTACTAAGGACAGCTCCTCTCAAATTTCCTGCGCCCGCGACGGATAGGGACCGAACTGTCTCACGACGTTCTGAACCCAGCTCGCGTACCGCTTTAATGGGCGAACAGCCCAACCCTTGGGACCGACTACAGCCCCAGGATGCGATGAGCCGACATCGAGGTGCCAAACCTCCCCGTCGATGTGGACTCTTGGGGGAGATAAGCCTGTTATCCCCGGGGTAGCTTTTATCCGTTGAGCGATGGCCCTTCCATGCGGAACCACCGGATCACTAAGCCCGACTTTCGTCCCTGCTCGACTTGTAGGTCTCGCAGTCAAGCTCCCTTGTGCCTTTACACTCTGCGAATGATTTCCAACCATTCTGAGGGAACCTTTGGGCGCCTCCGTTAC
>NZ_JASGCA010000056.1:0-673 GCF_030449715.1 Bacillus sp. LB7 | reverse complement strand
TTGTGAAAAAGAAAACCCTAGGCTAGGCCTAGGGTTCCAAAAAGCTTTCAGCGTTGTATTAAGAAAACTCCCCCGGGTGCTAAAATATTTTTGGTTCGCCAACCAAAATATCAACATACGGAGGAGTTTTTTATGTCAAAAGACACTAACAGTTTAGCACACACAACATGGAATTGTAAGTATCACATCGTATTTGCCCCGAAGTATAGAAGGCAAGTCATTTATGGAAAAATCAAAAAAGATATTGGAGAAATACTTCGAACCTTATGTGAAAGGAAAGGTGTCGAAATTATCGAAGCAACAGCGTGTAAAGATCATATTCATATGTTAGTGAGCATACCGCCAAAGATAAGCGTATCGGCATTTGTGGGATATTTAAAAGGTAAAAGCAGTTTAATGATATTTGATCGACACGCAAATTTAAAATACAGATATGGGAATCGGAAATTTTGGTGTACTGGATATTATGTAGATACAGTAGGAAGAAACAAAAAGGTGATAGAAGAATATATACGAAATCAAATACAAGATGATATCGTCGCAGAGCAAATAACGATGATGGAATACATCGATCCTTTCACAGGTGAGGAGGTCAAGCAAAGGAAACGAAAGTAAGGCGAAGGCCTTTGAGGTCTGGCCAGTAGAAGTAGTACATAAGGCGAACCATTCAGAA
>NZ_JASGCA010000055.1:0-746 GCF_030449715.1 Bacillus sp. LB7 | reverse complement strand
GTAAGGCTGAGCTGTGATGGCGAGCGAAATATAGTAGCGAAGTTCCTGATTCCACACTGCCAAGAAAAGCCTCTAGCGAGGTGAGAGGTGCCCGTACCGCAAACCGACACAGGTAGGCGAGGAGAGAATCCTAAGGTGATCGAGAGAACTCTCGTTAAGGAACTCGGCAAAATGACCCCGTAACTTCGGGAGAAGGGGTGCTCTGTTAGGGTGCAAGCCCGAGAGAGCCGCAGTGAATAGGCCCAGGCGACTGTTTAGCAAAAACACAGGTCTCTGCGAAGCCGTAAGGCGAAGTATAGGGGCTGACGCCTGCCCGGTGCTGGAAGGTTAAGAGGAGCGCTTAGCGTAAGCGAAGGTGCGAATTGAAGCCCCAGTAAACGGCGGCCGTAACTATAACGGTCCTAAGGTAGCGAAATTCCTTGTCGGGTAAGTTCCGACCCGCACGAAAGGCGCAACGATCTGGGCACTGTCTCAACGAGAGACTCGGTGAAATTATAGTACCTGTGAAGATGCAGGTTACCCGCGACAGGACGGAAAGACCCCGTGGAGCTTTACTGCAGCCTGATATTGAATGTTGGTACAGCTTGTACAGGATAGGTAGGAGCCTTGGAAACCGGAGCGCCAGCTTCGGTGGAGGCATCGGTGGGATACTACCCTGGCTGTATTGACCTTCTAACCCGCTGCCCTTATCGGGCAGGGAGACAGTGTCAGGTGGGCAGTTTGACTGGGGCGGTCGCCTCCTAAAA
>NZ_JASGCA010000054.1:0-815 GCF_030449715.1 Bacillus sp. LB7 | reverse complement strand
TAGCTCTTGCGGTATGTTCTTAAATTCGTACATGTGATAACTCCCCTTTAAAAACGAGGGAGCTATACACTCCCTCAAATGTGTTTTTTATGATCAAAACGGTACATCATCGTCACTGATGTTAACTGGAGCTGCTTCCGGTGCAGGTGCCTCAGACGGCTTAAACGCTTTGACTTCCGGATACTTTTTGCCGTTATGCTCTCGTTCTCCGACAACCAGGCGAACCGGCTTATTCAGGAACGCATTGGCCCATTCAATATGATCTTTAAATTTCATTCCGTTTGGAAAACCTGCGGCCTTTGATGCTTGATGAAATCTCCACATAGCATTGTCTGTAACCGTAAAGTTATCGTATAGGATTTTTTGACCCTGACATGGCTGCTCAACGTCAGAACGGATTTCATAGTCTACGACAAGCCTTTTATTTCCGGATGAGGCTGCTGTTTTCTCCTCAAAATTGATAACTGTTGCTTCATATTCTCCTGGTTTAATCGGTTCAAAAGCTTCACCTTTGCTGTGGTCTACTGTAAACATTATTTTTCCTCCTTAGTCTTTAAAGCTTGTAATCTATCAAGTGCGGCAGATGCCAACTTAATAGTCCATTGATCAAGTTTTTTATTTGCTTTGATCTGAAATTCTTCAACCATCTGCGCGGCTGCTTCGTTGCCGGAAACAATCGCTTTAATTTCATCAATCAAACGGATACGTTCGGCTTCTTCCTCTGCTTTCACGTCAATACCGAGCTCAAGCCATTGGTAAAGCTTGCGGCCGACTTCTGGATTGAGTTTAAAAGAAGAGCCTTCAAACATGCGGGT
>NZ_JASGCA010000053.1:0-1001 GCF_030449715.1 Bacillus sp. LB7 | reverse complement strand
CGGCAGGTTGTGAGTCATGGGATAGAATGGTGAAGGATTTTAACGCATCCAATAATGGATTGGTCCGGACGGCAACTGTCTACGATCAGAACGGAAATAAGATCAAAACATACAAAGGCAAATTTGATGTTGAAGTCAATGACTATGGGAATAAGGTGAAATTCGACCTGAACGGAAAACGAATCATGATCAGCAATGCAGTTGTGATTGTGGAGGAAAACTAGGGGGGCAATCATGATATATGTGATTATAGGGATCCTCATTCTTGCCGTTCCATTCGTCTGGATGGAGATTGCTGAAAGACGGATCCAGGAATGGGAAAAAGAAAAATGAACGAATGGAGGGAAAGGATGTCAAAGGAACAATTATCTTTTCTCGATGATGTGGATGAAAAAGCCGTTCGAAAAATAGTCATCAAAGAACTGAAAAATTACCGCGCGCTTAAAGTCCAATTAGAGAATAAAAAAGAATGTTCATCTGCCGGCATTAATATTTTCCCTTCCCTCCGGGATTCATTTTCCGTTAACGAGCTCAAGGTTAAGCAGATGGAACGGGCTTTACAAAACAGCTTGGACGATGAGGAACGTTTGATCATCGAAAAGAAATACCTGACGGCTGCCAGGGTGAAAGACATTAATATTTATATGGAACTCGGGATGAAAAAGGATACCTATTATGAAATAAAGCAACGGGCAATCTGCCGTATAGCAACAGCACTCGGAATTATCTGAGTGCTTTTTTCATCGAGAAAAACCCGACAAAATCCCGACATTTTTCCGATAATCGGGGGGATAAAGAGGGGGAATTTTTATGCGTAATTTGTCGATAAGATTTACTTATCAAGAAATAACGGGAGAAGCACCATTCCCTTATCAAGGTGAATTCGGATACTCAAATTAAGGCGATGAAGAATGAAGCCAAACGGGAGGAACATTCTGAGCCGGATCGCGCTAGTCTTGCGACTTTGGTATCGGGAGATTGTAAGCAGTGTGTTTTTTGGA
>NZ_JASGCA010000052.1:0-1086 GCF_030449715.1 Bacillus sp. LB7 | reverse complement strand
TTGTCGACAAAGCCATAAAAAGTGGCTTGATCGACAAGCTTTTTTTGTTAAAATGTGAGTGAAATCTAGTTTTTGGAGGTTTTTCCATGTTGTCTAAGCACTCTAAAGATCAGCGCGAACAGCTTGAAGTCTTTGCCTTAAGTGAACTTGTTCCGGAAGATCATCTGGTCAGGAAAATAGAAGAAGCTATGGATTTTTCATTTATTTATGAAAAAGTTGCTCCCCTTTATTCTTCCAAAGGACGTCCAAGTATTGATCCTGTTGTATTGATCAAAATGGTTCTGATTCAGTACGTGTTTGGCCATCGCTCAATGCGCGAAACCATTAAGCGGATCGAAACCGATGTCGCTTATCGCTGGTTTATTGGATATGGATTCTCTGAAAAAATCCCTCATTTTTCAACCTTCAGTAAAAACTATGAGCGCCGTTTTCATGATACGGATTTATTTGAAACGATCTTCTATAAAATCTTGCGTCAAGCCATGGATCTCGGTCTTGTCGACCCGTCGGTCGCCTTTATCGATGGAACCCATGTCAAAGCCAATGCGAATAAGAAAAAGTTTGTGAAGAAGATTGTGAGAAAAGAAACAAGAGCTTATCAGGAACAATTAGATCGAGAAATTAATGCCGATCGTGAAGCCAACGGCAAAAAGCCCTTAAAGCCCAGGCAATGCTCAGAGGAACGTGAAATAAAGGAAAGTACGACAGATCCTGAGAGCGGCTATTTTGTAAAGGGTGAACGGGAACGCCTTTTTGCTTATGGTTTTCATACAGCTTGCGACCGGAACGGATTTGTACTTGGGACGGTTGTTGAGCCTGCCAATATTCATGACAGCCAAGTGTTCACCACCCTGTTTCAACAAGTGAAAGAGCGCGTCGCCAAGCCTCATACGGTCGCAGTTGATGCAGGATATAAAACGCCGTTTATCGCAAAATTTCTAAGTGATCAAAATGTCCGTCCCGTCATGCCCTACACCCGACCACAAACCAAAAAAGGGTTCATGAGAAAACATGAATATGTATACGATGAATATTACGATGCTTATATTTGCCCTGACGATCATGTTCTGACATATCGCACAACTA
>NZ_JASGCA010000051.1:0-1364 GCF_030449715.1 Bacillus sp. LB7 | reverse complement strand
TTACCATTCCGACCGTTCCCAAATAGAAAGAACATGACCTGTTCTGTGGTGTCCCCGGTCAGCGAATAGCCAATTGCTTTCTGCATGAAATCAATAATTTCATAGTTTGGTGTGCCCTGGTCATCTATAAAAATACTTTCCAAGAAAGCTTTCCAGTTCGGACAGTCGGCATCCGGTTGATAAGAGACAGGAGATATTTTTGTAAAAAGCAGATCCCGATCATGCGGCAGACGTTCTCCTGTTTTCAGATCAATCACACCGTTATCGCAATTGAAAAGATATTTGTGGGAGTCCAGTTCCTGCTTCCTGACTGAAACCATTGGTCGGACATCTAAAATGGTGTTCATCCGTATATTGCGGCGCTCGCATTTCTTCGCCCAATCATTGAGCTGTTTTTTTCGGAATTTGTCCTCTGTGGCCTTTGCCTCGCCGTATAATGCCCGTAATGTTTTCGCAGTGATGGCTTCAATTTTCCGTTTGCTGTCTTCTTCCCATCGCTTGCCGTTCCAGATCAGCCAGTCAAGCTCGTTACAGTATCGGATATTCTTTCCGTGGTAGTAGACAATTCGTTCAGCATTGCCAAGCTCCGTTAAATGAAAGACCGGCGGGGTGTCAATGATCTCTTCGATATCCTCAACTTGAGAATTAGAATTATCGCAATGGGAAATGTACACCTCATACGGCTGTTCCTGCTGCTCTTCCAGCAAATCAGAAATTGTGGTATGAGTAGAATAAACGGCAGCAGCAATGGTCATGTCTCCATATGTAGCGCCGTCAGATGAATGCTGTCGATCCCATTTCTCCCGAAACAACCCTGACTCCCGAAACATCGAATCCATTTTTGCGGGATCCTTATCCGTCCAGAATGCCAAGTGATTACATAAAGCCATATCTGTGGCTGAGTGATCTTCATTTATCAGATGACCGTTAAATAGATCCTGAATGCTCTTCCCGTTCTTGCTGTTGAACATCCTTTCCCATATCTCCTTATTTGAGAGATTGCTCATATCACGGGATGAAGCAGCAGGCGGGTTGGACGGTTTCGATTCTTCTTTTTTGTCCTTCAAATATTTATCGAACAGCTCTTTGAGCTCGTCCGTTCGTTCTTCAACGGCCCCGATCCCGAGGCTGTTACCGGTAAAGGTAAAGTAGCGGCCGTGGCGGTACACTTCCAGCCCAAGTTCAGGATTTTTTCTCCCTGTGCCCGGCCCTCGCAATGGGATCTTACCTTTTGTGATGATGTGGACTCCTTTACCGCTGGGTGAATATTCGGTGTAGCTTCCAATAGCCTGAACGATTTCCTCAGCGAACGGGGACAAGACACCGTCCTCCACACAATGATCTATGTCTATGCCGATGAACGG
>NZ_JASGCA010000050.1:0-1400 GCF_030449715.1 Bacillus sp. LB7 | reverse complement strand
ATATCTGAATTCATAGGATATGAGAAGGCAGACCCGGGGAACTGAAACATCTAAGTACCCGGAGGAAGAGAAAGCAAATGCGATTCCCTGAGTAGCGGCGAGCGAAACGGGATTAGCCCAAACCAAGAGGCTTGCCTCTTGGGGTTGTAGGACACTCTGTACGGAGTTACAAAGGAACGAGGTAGATGAAGAGGTCTGGAAAGGCCCGCCATAGGAGGTAACAGCCCTGTAGTCAAAACTTCGTTCTCTCCTGAGTGGATCCTGAGTACGGCGGAACACGTGAAATTCCGTCGGAATCCGGGAGGACCATCTCCCAAGGCTAAATACTCCCTAGTGACCGATAGTGAACCAGTACCGTGAGGGAAAGGTGAAAAGCACCCCGGAAGGGGAGTGAAAGAGATCCTGAAACCGTGTGCCTACAAGTAGTCAGAGCCCGTTAACGGGTGATGGCGTGCCTTTTGTAGAATGAACCGGCGAGTTACGATCCCGTGCAAGGTTAAGTTTGAAAAGACGGAGCCGCAGCGAAAGCGAGTCTGAATAGGGCGCATGAGTACGTGGTCGTAGACCCGAAACCAGGTGATCTACCCATGTCCAGGGTGAAGTTCAGGTAACACTGAATGGAGGCCCGAACCCACGCACGTTGAAAAGTGCGGGGATGAGGTGTGGGTAGGGGTGAAATGCCAATCGAACCTGGAGATAGCTGGTTCTCTCCGAAATAGCTTTAGGGCTAGCCTCAAGGTAAGAGTCTTGGAGGTAGAGCACTGATTGGACTAGGGGCCCCTACCGGGTTACCGAATTCAGTCAAACTCCGAATGCCAAAGACTTATCCTTGGGAGTCAGACTGCGAGTGATAAGATCCGTAGTCGAAAGGGAAACAGCCCAGACCGCCAGCTAAGGTCCCAAAGTATACGTTAAGTGGAAAAGGATGTGGAGTTGCTTAGACAACCAGGATGTTGGCTTAGAAGCAGCCACCATTTAAAGAGTGCGTAATAGCTCACTGGTCGAGTGACTCTGCGCCGAAAATGTACCGGGGCTAAACGTATCACCGAAGCTGCGGACTGTTCTTACGAACAGTGGTAGGAGAGCGTTCTAAGGGCTGTGAAGCGAGACCGGAAGGACTCGTGGAGCGCTTAGAAGTGAGAATGCCGGTATGAGTAGCGAAAGAGGGGTGAGAATCCCCTCCACCGAATGCCTAAGGTTTCCTGAGGAAGGCTCGTCCGCTCAGGGTTAGTCGGGACCTAAGCCGAGGCCGAAAGGCGTAGGCGATGGACAACAGGTTGATATTCCTGTACCACCTCCTCACCATTTGAGCAATGGGGGGACGCAGGAGGATAGGGTAAGCGCGGTATTGGATATCCGCGTCCAAGCAGTTAGGCTGGGAAATAGGCAAATCCGTTTCC